>JARYLX010000379.1 GCA_029907415.1 Melioribacter sp. | reverse complement strand
CCTCTTGATGGAACTACAAATTTTGCACACGGACTGCCAATTTTTTCAGTTTCTATAGGGGTTCAAAAAAATAATGAAACAATTTGTGGTGTAGTATATGATATAATGAGAGATGTAATTTATTCAGCTGAATTGGGAAGCGGCGCATACTGTGATAGTAGAAAACTGCATGTTAATGATAATGGAGATTTAGAAAAAAGCGTTCTGGTTACCGGTTTCCCATACAATGTTAAAGAAAATCCTGATTATGCAATTGAGAGATTCGTTGAATTTTTAAAATGCAGCAGAGCAGTTAGACGATTAGGCTCAGCAGCAATTGATATGTGTTATGTTGCAGAAGGAGTATTCGATGGCTTCTGGGAAGTTTTTCTTAATCCATGGGACGTTTGTGCAGCTAAACTTCTTGTTGAAGAAGCCGGAGGAATTGTAACAGATTTTTCTGGTAACAAAGCTACAATTTTCAGTAAACAATTTTTAGCAAGCAATCCTCAAATTCATAAAAGTATGCTCGATGTACTTCAGAAATTTAATGCTAAAACTTAGATACTGATAAAATATTTTATTAACTATTGAGTTGACTATAATTATTTTTTTGAATCATTAATTTCAAGCAAATCACTTAGTATTGCAAAACCAGTTTCTACTTTACCTGCGCCTTTCCCTATTACTGTAACATCACCAAGTAAATCAGTTGTAAATGTTATCGCATTGGTCGAACCCGTAACTCCTGCAAGTGGATGGGTCAATGGAATTAACTGTGGTTTTATAGAGGCAATAATTTTACCATTTTTTAATTCTACCGAAGCAATTAATTTCCACCGTGAATTTTGTCTTTTTGCTTCTTCAATATCAGATAATGTAATTTTTGTAATTCCTTCACACTCAACATCATTAAAATGCAAATTAGCCCCCATAAGCACATTTGCCAATATTGTAACTTTTGCTCTGGCATCAAAACCTTCGACATCATTTGTTGGGTCCGCCTCGGCATATCCTAATTTTTGTGCTTCTGCCAGTGCATCTTGGTAACTCATACCTTCTTCCATTCGGGTCAGAATAAAATTTGTTGTTCCATTCAATATCCCTTTTGCTGAAAAAATTTTATTACCCGCTAATGGACCTCTAACTAAATTTAATACCGGAGTTCCACTCATTACAGTTCCTTCAATCAAAAATTTTACGCCATTATTGTTCGCAAGAGCTGACAACTTTTTATAAGCAAATACAGCAGGACCTTTATTACTCGTTACAACATGTTTCTTTAATTCAAGAGCAGTTTTGCAATGATTAATTGCAGGTTGCCCATTTTTCAAATTTGTATATGCTAATTCACAAATTACATTTGCATTTGATTTTTTAATTGTCTTGATTGAGTCCCAATCAACTAAATTTTTTGTGAATTTATTATTCGTTCGAACATCTTCTAATACTTTTTTAATATTTAGTCCTTGAGGATTAAAAACTGTTCCATATTTAATATCATTAATTGCTACGATTTCATATTCATAATTATAATTCTTTTTTAATTCCTTTTTCTTATTTAATAAAATCTCACAAAAACCTTGAGCTACTGTTCCAAAGCCTATTAAAGCAATTTTTTGTTTCATTTTTATTCCTCAATTATTTGTTCAATATTTATAAAGCATTCGAAAAATAATCATGAAAAAATTTAAAATCATTCTATTATAAATATTACAAATACATTTTCAAAAATCAGTCACAGAAAAAATTTTTGTATCTATTTCATCAATAACAATTTTTGTTTAGCAAAATAGCTCTTTCTACCTCCTTCAAAAGATATAACAAGAATATAAATACCTGACGAAAGATTTGAGCCATTAAAAATAATTGAATGATTGCCTGCATTCATCTCTTTATTAATGAGTTCATTAACAATTTCACCTAAAATGTTATATACTCTTATAATTACCTTCCCATTTGCAGGCAATTTAAAATTAATTGTTGTAGATGGATTAAATGGATTCGGGAATACATTAACAGCAAAGTTTATTGAATCTGCTTTTGATTCGTCATTCACATCTGTATTAGCCCAATCTTTTTCACCATCTCTACTTGGTGAAGTATTGGTTCCTTGACTCGTTTCTAAGTTAAATACCAAAAAGCCTGTGTAAGGTGTTAATATATTTTCTTCGATACCTAAATCTATTATGTTTGAGATAGTTAACGGGTCATAAGGAAGTTTTAATAAAGATTGAATATGTTTGCCATACCATGTAGTTGCAACTAATTCACTCCCATGAACAATATCATTTTCTGTTAAAGTGATTGAATATTTTTCGTTGGTCGTTCTGTATTTCCCGAACACTGTAATATCAACAGGAAAATTCCCAGAAAATTTTCCA
>JARYLX010000378.1:1240-2380 GCA_029907415.1 Melioribacter sp. | reverse complement strand
GCTTTCATAATGCATTGGATTGATAGAAGCAGCGTGGGTATGAACTCCGGCACAGTGAGTAAATGCATTCATACCAGTAATCGGGAAATTAGCTGGTATTGGAATCCCAGAATGTTTACTAACTAGATTATATAAATCAATAAGTTTGTGAAGATTCCATCGATTTTCTCCAAAATCTACTGTAAGAACAACCAGTAATTGAGCTAAATCGACTATACCTGCTCTTTCACCCAAACTAAGAGTTGTTGCGTCAATTATATCGGCTCCAGCGCGATATGCATCAAGTGCATTTGCGAGTGCCAGTCCTCTATCATTATGGCAATGCACAGCAACTTTAGGATATAAATTTCTCTTATTAAATTCTTCTTTCAATCTTGAAATATAATCATACATACTTCTCTTGCCTGGTATCATGTATCCTGTAGTATCAGCAACACTGATAATGTCGGCTCCTGCTTCAATAGCAGCAACAGAAGCTTTCACAACATTTTCAAACTGTGACCTTACAGTATCTTCAGGAGTATATCGAATTAATAAATCAGGTTTTTGACTTTTAGCGTATTTAATTATATCGGTAATTTGTTTAATTGCACTATCGAGGTCTTTCTTAAAAACTGTGTTTAATCTTTCATCGGATACGCAATAAAAAACACCAATAAAGCCTACACCACATTCAAGTGCCATGTCAACATCCTGTTTTAATGACCTTGAATGAGCTCCTACAATAGCCTTATAATTTTTTTGAGCAATAGATTTTACAGCTTCATGAATTTCAGGCGTAACCATTGGATGCCCGGCTTCGATAATATCGATGCCGATTTCATCGAGTAAATTTGCAATTGCAAGCTTGATGTGCTTATCAAAATAAACACCGGGGGTTTGTTCCCCTTCTCTTAAAGTTGAGTCTAAAACCCAGACCAATTATTCTCCCCAATCTTCTTCTTCTTGAGGTGCTTCGTTTAATGTTGGAGGGTTAAGAGAAACAACTTCAAGTTCAGTTCCACAATCGGGACATTCAAGTAATTCTCCAACTACTGTCCCTTCCTTTAATTCAATCATTGCACCACAAACAGGGCATTCTGCTTTCATATTGCTCCTAAAATTTTTTGCGAAGATAAAAAATATTTTGCGGCTTTGCAA
>JARYLX010000378.1:0-1230 GCA_029907415.1 Melioribacter sp. | reverse complement strand
TTATAAAAAAGAAAAATAGAAAATTATTGAAAAAAATATTTTTTAATTTTATGCATAATAATGCATAATTATAAGTTAAATATTTATAAAAATTTTCAAACTGTATCGAGTCTCTTAATAATTTCTACAGAATCTATACCTTCTGCTTGAGCAGAAAAATTCGGAATTATACGATGACGTAAAACTGGAATAAGAAATGTTCTCACATCTTCAATTGACGGAGTAAATCTTCCTTCCATTACTGCTTTTGTTTTTGCAGCAAGTATTAAATACTGTGATGCCCTTGGACCTGCACCCCAACTTATCCAATCTTTAATAAATTTATTTGTTCCATCGACTGGACGTGTTGATTTAACAAATTTAACAGCATATTCGATAACATTTTCTGCAACTGGAACTCTCGTGATAAAATCCTGAAAGAAAATTATATCTTCAGCATTAAGTATCTTTTGCAATTCTGGTTTATAATCGCTTGTAGTTTGTTTTATAATTTTAATTTCTTCATCAAAAGACGGATAATCAAGCCAGAGATTGAACATAAATCTATCAAGCTGTGCTTCAGGTAATGGATAAGTTCCTTCTTGTTCAATAGGATTTTGTGTTGCAAGCACAAAAAATGGTTCTTCGAGTTTGTATGTAACACCAGCTGCAGTGACTTTATGTTCCTGCATAGCTTCGAGTAATGCTGATTGAGTTTTGGGAGGAGTGCGATTTATTTCATCTGCAAGAATAATATTTGCAAAAATTGGTCCTTTTATAAATCTAAAATCTCTCTTTTTAGTTATCGAATCTTCTTCAATTATTTCTGTTCCTGTAATATCACTTGGCATTAAATCAGGGGTAAATTGAATACGACTAAATTTTAAATCGAGTACTTCTGAGAGTGTTTTAATTAAAAGAGTTTTTGCTAGACCAGGGACTCCAACTAAAAGGCAATGGCCTCTTGACAACAAACTTACAATTAAGTTACTAATAATTTCTTCCTGTCCAACTATGACCTTTGAAATTTCCTTTTTAATTTCTTTAACAGCTTCAGATAGTTTTTCAACTATCTCAATATCATTTATATTTTTGTTATTCACTTTATTCCTTTTGATTTATTTATAATCTAACTTCCCAATAAATTTTTCCTTTAATTTCATCCATCCAATTTTTATAAAGTTTTTGTTTCTTATAATATTCTGCAAGTCTTTTAATTTCATTATAATCAAGTTCAAGGTCAGCTTTATG
>JARYLX010000377.1 GCA_029907415.1 Melioribacter sp. | reverse complement strand
CTTTCATCTAATTTAAGCATTGCAAATTATCCCAATATTAATATCCTTAATAATTTGAAATACTCTGCAAATGTTTTTTTGAATTATGGTTTTGAAAGCGGGACAACATTAATTATCGGGAGTAGTTTTAATTATAAAAAATATTTAAATCCAACTCAGTCAGGTTCTTATTCTTACTTTGATGAACATAATCAATTAATAACCGAGTCGTATCTTGATAAAAATATTTCTTATGTAACACAATTCTTAAATTATTTTAGAGTTGCACAATCAATTACTCCCAAAACAGGAATTGCATTACAATTTACAAACAGAAGCATTTTGAACAGTGGTTTTAATAGTTATGTAAAAGATGTCAATATGATTTATGGTGATGAATCTGAAATTTTTGATGACCCGGTTAATTATGAAGGTAATAGTGTACTTGCAGAACTTACAAAAATCTTTTCAAATGATTTTACAATAAAAACAGGTTTTTATTATAATAGAAAATTTTATCCTTCTCAGGGCATTTATGATGAAGAATTAGAATATCATAATAACTATATGCGAAATGATAAGCAGAAAATTTTTAGTTTCATGATAAAAAAAGATTTTGTTCTTGGTTATGCAGAAAATATGAATTTGTCATTATTGTTTAATTATCAATATATGGAAAACAAATCAAATAGTGATTTATTTAATTATAGAAATAATTCTATAAGCATTGGTATTCGGTTTAGCTTTTAACAAAGATTATTAGAATCCTTTTGGAATTATATGCTTCTTACTGGGCAGACAATTTTTTATTTTCCATTAACATTTAATATGGTATGCTATGGTTAAAAACTTTTTAATACAGCCGCGCATTTTAATTTCAATTTTTGTTGTTATTGTAATTGTTGTATTTACTTCAGCTTGGGTTGAGTTGAATCAAAGCAAAAAAGAAATGCTCGAACTTCTTGAAGAAGAAGGTTATTCGCTGCTTGAAACAATTTTATCATCATCAAGAAACGCTTTGATTTCCTATAATAAAATTGAAGAAGAAGTAAAAAAAAGATTATTGAATAATGCAAATACAATCAAAATTATGGAAGAAAGAGGAATGATAACTAATTCATTCCTTGAAAAATTTGCTGAAGAAAATAATATCTATCGAATCAACATATTTAATCCAGAAGGTAAAAAAATTTATTCCAGTCATAAAGATATTCATCATAAATATTTATCAGCAGATACTGTTAAAAAATATTTAAAACCAATATTTACAGGAGAGGAAGACACATTAATAATTGGAATTAAACAAGCCAGGTTTCTTGGTGGACAACGTTTTGCAATCGCAGTCTCTACAAAAGATAAAAAAGCTATAGTACTAAATATTAATGCTGAAGAATTATTCAAATTTCGTAATGAGATTGGTTTTGGTGTATTATTAAAAAATGTTACACAAAATCCACAAATTATTTATGCGGTATTACAAAATGAAGATGGTATAATAGCTGGGTCAGGTGACATGGATGTGATGAATAAAATTGAAACTGAATATCCTCTACATCAAAGAACAAATGACAATTTATATAGATGGGAAATTAAGAAATATAATACATCAGAGGTATTTGAAATTATTCATCCCTTTATATTTGAGAAAGATACTGTGGGAATTTTTCGACTTGGACTTTCTCTTGAACCAGTGAATAATATTAATGATAGAATAATTCGCAGAATTATAATAATTACTGCTTTATTATTTGTGTTCGGGTTTGTTACAATTACATTAATTTTTGTAAGCCAAAATTTTAATCTGCTTTCCCAAAAATTCAAAGTAGTAGAATCTTACTCTAAAAAAATAGTTGATAATGTTAGTGATGGAATTATAGTTGTTGATTCAAAAGATAAAATTATTTTAATAAATAAAGCTGCTAAATCAATATTAAATATTACAGATGAAAAAATTGGATTGGATGCCAAAAATATTTTTAGTGATGAAAATTGTAGTGACATCCTTAAAGGTGAAAATAAAGTTTTTGAAAAAGAATGTATTATTAATGGAACAACAAAAATATTACTATTCTCTATCAGCAGATTCGAAGATAATAATCAGAATTACAATTTAATAATTGTGTTTAGAGATTTAACCGAACAAAAGTTGAAAGAAAAACAAATATTTATTAATGAAAAAATGCTTGCAATGGGTCAATTAGCTTCGACAGTTGCACATGAAATTAGAAATCCTCTTAATACTATCGGGACTATAGCACAACAAATCGGAAAAGATTATGAAGTTAAAGAAAACCAGGAAGAATTTAAGAATTTAATTACAATAGTTTATAACGAGGTAAAAAGAATTAACGAATTAATTGAAGCATTTTTAAAATTTGCTAAACCTCAACCAGTCAGAGCAGAAGA
>JARYLX010000376.1 GCA_029907415.1 Melioribacter sp. | reverse complement strand
ACAAATTCAGCAACACTTTGATAATAACCATCTTCAGATTTACCAATAAATGGCTCAGCTATCAATCTGAATTTTCCTTTTGCAGAAAATAATTTTGATTTAATAAACAGAGGTGGATTCATCGGCAGCGGATGAAGTTCATTATTGCGTAAAATGTATCGTTTGTTAGATGATTCATTTGCATAAACAAATTCATTTGATATTCCTACCTCCTCAACAAGTCGACGAATTAACGGAGTGGTTTCAAGTCCGCTATTTGGTCCATAATCTATTAAAAAATTATCTACAAATTCAGTCTGCATTGAACCGCCGGGTTCACTTCGAGCTTCCAGGATTTTTACATCAAAACCTTTTTTATAAAGCCAGTAAGCAGTTGCAAGTCCCGATATTCCAGCACCAAGTATGGTTATTTTCTTTTTCATATCGTTCATCCGTTAAAAGTGAAAAACTAAATATGAAATGTTGAAATAATTTTAAGTTCAACTCGCATTCTTTTCAGTTCAATCCTCTTCGTTTTAATAATGCATCAACTTTAGGTTCACGGCCTCTAAATTTTTTGTAAAGAATCATCGGGTCTTCAGTGCCGCCTTTTGAAAGAACATAATTTCTAAATGCTGTTGCTGTTTCTTTATCGAATAAATTTCCTTTTTCTTTGAAAGCTTCGAAAGCATCGGCATCAAGCACTGCAGCCCAGATGTAACTGTAATAACCAGCAGAATATCCTCCAACAATGTGAGCAAAGTTTGTCGTTTGATAGCGTGACTCAATTTCTGGAATTTTTCCAATTCTATCAAAACATTCTTTCTCAAAAGTTGGGACATCTCTTTCAATTGTGTCAGTAATAGTATGCCAGTCCATATCCAGGAATGATGCTGCAAGATATTCAACAGTTTCGAATCCTTGATTAAATAATTTTGAATTTTCGATTTTATCAATTAATTCTTGTGGAATTGTTGCACCTGTTTGATAATGTTTAGCATACATTTTTAATACTTCTGGTTCTAAAGCCCAGTTTTCCATAATTTGAGATGGCAGTTCAACAAAATCTCTTGGCACCCATTTAGAGCCATGATAAACTGTATTAGAAAACAGTGAATGAAGTGCATGACCTAATTCATGAAACAAAGTATTAACCTCATCGATACTCATCAATGCTGGTTTATCTGCCGTCGGTTTTGAAAAATTGCCAACATTGTAAACAATTGGAGTAACAAATTTTCCTTGGATATTTGATTGGCTTCTCAAACTGCTTGACCATGCACCACTTCTTTTTCCATCCCGAGGGAAATAATCTGCATAAAAAATTCCAATATGTTTACCATTTTCTTCCTGAACTTCAAAAACTTTTACATCGGAGTGATAGACTTGAATATCATTTCTTTCTATAAATTTTATCCCATAAAGTTTAGATGCTACATCGAAAGCTCCTTTCAAAACATTTTCCATCTTGAAATATGGCCGAAGCATTTCTTCATCAAGAGAATATTTTTGCTGTTTAACTTTTTCTGCATAATACCACCAATCCCATGGCTGAAGTTTGAAATTGCCGCCTTCTTTATCAATAATCTTTTGCATCTCTTCAACTTCCATTTTTGCTCTTTTGATTGCAGGTGCCCAAAGTTCATTTAAGAATTTATAAACATTTTGCGGGCTTTTTGCCATGTTTCTCTCAAGAACAAAATCTGCATGAGTTTTATAACCAAGCAAGTTTGCTTTTTTCACTCGAAGTGAAACTATTCTTGAAATAATTTTCTTATTGTCATATTCATTGTTATTGTTGCCGCGATTTATATATGCTTTGAACAATTTTTCTCTTAATTCTCTTTTTGGTGAATATTGCAGAAATGGTATCCAGCTAGGTTTTTGAAGCGTAAATACCCATTTCCCCGGATAACCTTTTTCATTTGCTAATTCAGAAGCATATTTAATTACGTTTTCTGGCAATCCTATTAAATCATCTTTGTTATCAATTACTAAAGCTACAGCGTTCGTTTCCTTTAACAAATTTTCATTGAATTTAAGTGAAAGTACGGATAGTTCTTGATTTATTTTTCTCAGTTGTTCTTTTTCTTGAGCATTCAGATTAGCACCGCTTCTTACAAAATCGATGTAATAGAATTCGAGTAATCTTTTTTGTTCATCTGTTAAATTCAATTGCTCTTTTTTATCATAGAGAGTTTTAATTCTTTGAAACAATTTTTCGTTAAGATAAATATCATCACGATGCTTTGAAAGCATTGGAGTTGTCTTGCGGGCAATTGCTTGAAGTTCATCATTCGTGTTTGCACCATTTAAGGCATTAAATACACTTGTGACTTTATCAAGCAATTCACCACTTAATTCCAGTGCTTCAATTGTATTTTCGAATGTTGGTTCATCATAATTA
>JARYLX010000375.1 GCA_029907415.1 Melioribacter sp. | reverse complement strand
ATGAATTTAAAAATTATCGTGATTTATATTCTCAAAGTATTTCTTCATCAAATCCAGAAGGAAACTTAAGATTCAGAAATTTACGCGAATTTTATAGAGACCAACGCGATTTAACTGCAGTATTTATTGGACTTGCTTATTTACTAAACATAATTGATGCTTATGTTGATGCTCATCTTTTTGATTTTGATGTATCTCCATCACCTTTGGAAAAGAATATTAATTTTTCACTGAGGATAAGATTTTGAAAAATATTACAGTATGTAAAAATTGCGGAAGTGAAAATCCATTCTATTCATTAATTTGTTCGAATTGCAAAGCTTACCTAAGAACAAGAATCCCAAATATTGATTTGTGGTTTACAATTGGAAAAGTCATCGAATCACCAATTGAAGCTATTAAAAATATTATTTATGCTGAACATAAAAATTTTACAATATTTTTATTAATACTTTCTGCAATCAAAATAGCTATCAATTCTCTCATTATTAATAATGCCATTAAATTAAAAAGCATTCAGAATGAAAATATATTAAATGCAATTTTATTTACTGGTGTATTCTTTATCATCACATTTACTGTAGCAATATTTTTTATTTATTTAATTAATAATTTATTTCATATAAAGAATAGAATTAAAGATAACTTTTCGATTTACACATACTCCTTAATACCAATAATATTTGCATTAATAATTCTTACTCCTGTTGAATATGCTTTATTTGGACATTACTGGTTTACTTTTAACCCATCTCCATTTATTATAAAAACAACAGAAAGTTACATATTAATTATCATTGAAGTTATTTTTTTATTATGGAGCTTAATCTTGTTTATTATATCTACTTATGTTCAATCAAAAAATATAATTTATTCGTTTATAACAGGAATTATACTTTTTATTTTAATATTTATTAGCCCTTTTATTTTTCTTTATTACTTTGTTTAATTTCTTTAATGTAATCTATAATAATTCCATATCTTAAACCTTTATTGCTTACAGTAATTTTATTTAGTTCTAATATTTCCATAAATGACATTAAAATCAAAGTTCCTGTAAATAAAACATCTTCACGTCCTTCGACAACCTGACCAAATTGATTTCTGATTTGTTCTGCTGTCATATTTGAAAGTTTTAAAGCTATTTCGTTAATATCTTCAAAGGTTATTAGAGAATTATCAACTAAATTCTCATCATACACTTTTATATTTTGTTTTATGCAGGATAGGGTAGTGGGAGTTCCAGCAACAGCAATTGTAAATGTTCTGCAAGGAATAAAATTAGTAAGTTCATTAAAAATTTTTCTTAAATCTTTTTTAATATTCTCAATTTCGTCGAAATTCGGTAAATGATTTTTAAAATATTTTTCTGTAAAAGATACAACTCCAACAGGAAAGCTATTTTTATAAATAATTTTTTCTTCTGATCCATAAACTATCTCAGTACTGCCTCCACCAATATCGATTACAACTTTTTCATGGTTAGTGAAATTATATGTGGCTCCCAAAAATGAAAGTCTTGCTTCTTCATGTCCATCAATAATTTTCAAATCCCAATTAAATTTTTTCTTAATCATATTTGAAATTTCTTTTGCATTAGAAGCAATACGCAAAGCATTTGTAGCAATTAGAAAAATTTTCTCACATCCATAATTTTCAGTAATAATTTTATATTCAGAAAGAACATTCATCAGTTCAAAAATTTTATCTTCACTAATTCTACTCCCTAAAATTAAACCTTTTGAAATTCTCGGTGCTCGATAATAATTTTTAACAGTTTCAATAAAATTATTATTATCGAAAATTCGGGCTATAAGTAATAAAACTGTATTTGAACCTATATCAATCGAAGCAACAATCATAATTTTTTTTTATTTTTTGATTAAAAATATAATGCATATGGAAAACTTAACCAAAATATCTAAAGTCTTTCTCTACTTTACATTACTGTTTTTTATTCTGTGGTTTGGAGGATATGTAGCACGCCATTTAACTATTTATCAATTTTTTGAACCAGAAAATCTTGAACTAAGAACAATATTTGATAGAATAACATTACAAAGTCATTTATATTTAATATTGCCATTAATTGTTTTTAATATTATTACTTATATCTTTTTCTTAATTTTCTTTATAATATTTTTATTCATCTCAAAAGTAAATTTAAAATTGGAAGGTTGGCTTTTAATAATAACACTAATCATTTTTGTTACAGCTCCATTTGAAATATTTTTATTAATAAAGGATTACGAAATTGCTAAAAGTATATTCTATAATTTAAGTGACGCTAATTCTATAATTAACATGCTTCGGGATAGAATTACAATTTTAAGTAGTTTTTCATTAATAGAAATCTTTTCTTATTGTGGGGTCTTATTTTTAATTATATTTCAACCATTAAG
>JARYLX010000374.1 GCA_029907415.1 Melioribacter sp. | reverse complement strand
AGAGGTAAAAAAGGAACAAAAGTTGAAGTTACGGTATATCGTCCCTCAGTTGGAAAGCAAATAAATTTTAGTATTGTGAGAGATACTATAAATATCTACTCGGTCAATGCATCCCTAATTTATAATAAAGATATTGGATACATAAGCTTAAACAGATTTGCCGAAACTTCAACAAAAGAAATGATTGATGCATTGAAAAAATTATATTCATCCGGAATGAAAAAACTCGTTCTCGATTTAAGAAATAATCCTGGTGGATATCTTGAACAAGCAGTTCAAATAGCTGATTTATTTATTGATGATAAAAAATTAATTGTTTACACAAAAGGAAGATTAGATGAATTCAATGAAGAATATCGAGCAGAAAAAGAATATCCATATGAAAAAATTCCTTTGATAGTTCTTGTTAATCGTGGTTCTGCTTCTGCAAGTGAAATTGTAGCAGGTGCAATTCAAGATTGGGATAGAGGATTAATTGTTGGCGAAACAACTTTTGGCAAAGGCTTGGTTCAGCGTCAAATTGTTTTGCCAGATAATTCAGCAGTTAGAATCACAATAGCAAAATATTATACTCCTTCAGGCAGAGCTATACAAAGAAGTTATAAAGACAAAAAAAATTATTACAAAGAACTTTATGAAAGAGTTGAATTTGATTCAAATAATGTTGACCATTCTCTTGAAAAGAATAATTCGAAAGAAATATATAAAACAAAAAATGGACGAAAAGTACATGCCGGGAATGGAATCACACCTGACTATATTGTAGAAAATTATAAGGATTCTGAATTCTCAATAGAACTAAGGAAAAATAATCTCTACTATCTTTATGTAAGAAAATATATGGATAAAAAAGGAGAAGTTTTAAGACAAATATATAAGCATGATATGCAAAAGTTTATTCGTGAATTTAATTTTTCAGAAGATGATATGAAAACATTTATCGATTTTGTTAAAGAACAGAAAATAAAATTTAATTATGATGATTATCTGAAAGATAAAGAAATTACAAAAACAAGATTAAAAGCATTTGTTGCAAGAGATATATATAGAGATGAAGGCTGGTATTCAGTTATCTTAATGAGTGATAGACAGTTTCAAAAAGCAATTCAACATTTTAAAGAAGCTGAAGAAATGATAAGGTGAAATTTTGATTAAAAGTTTATATGTAAATAAAGAAAAAAATATTTTAATAAATAAAAAAGCCGTTCATAGATTAGTGCATTTTATCAAAAATGAATTCAATCTTTCTATAAAAAATTTGGAAATAAACTTTGTAAAACCAGATACAATTTTAACTATTAACAAAAATTATTTGAACCATGATTATTTGACCGATGTTATTTCCTTTAATTATTCAGATGAAAATTATAATTTAGATGCAGAGATATTTATATGTTGTGAAGCAGCAAAAGAAAATGCTAAAATTTATAAAGTGAAATATGAAGATGAATTAAGAAGATTGATTATTCACGGGATATTGCATTTGATAGGTTATGATGATATTAAAACATCACAAAGAAAAAAAATGAAACAGATAGAAGATTTACTTGTTAAAAGGACAAAAAAATTAGGAGAATTAACTAAATAGTATGAATTCAAAAATTGTTGACATATTAACAAAAATACTTGAAGGCATTGGACAGGGTTATACAATTGAAGAATTGAATCAAAATTTTATGAAAAAGAAAAAATATGATAAGCAAACTTTAAGTATTGCATTCAGCTTACTTTTTGATAAAATTACGTTTGAAAAAAGTAAATTAGAAAATGAATCCAGGAATAAAACCGGGGTAAGATTTTTAACAGAAGAAGAAAAAGAAATCTTAGGAACTGACAATTATAATTATCTATTGCATCTTTATAATGTAGGTTTAATTAATTCTGAAACAATGGAAGAGATACTTGACCAGATTTTTTTATTCCCTGAAAACCAAATAACAAAAAATGATATTAATTGGTTAGTTCTGTTATCGATTATAGATAATCACATGATAGTTCCACCTGGCAGCAGGGTTCTTTTATATACTTCCGATTCAGTCAATTAATGGTGAAAATAATGGGCAAAGACTTAATTGTTGTGGAGTCTCCCTCCAAAGCAAAAACTATAAATAAGTATGTTGGAAATAAATATATTGTCGAAGCTACGGTTGGGCATATTAAAAATTTGCCTAAAACAAAATTAGGCATAGACATTGAAAATAATTTTCAACCTAATCTTGTCGTAATTCGTGGCAAAAGCGATATAATAAAAAAAATTAAAAGTCTTGCTGATAAGTCAAATAAAATATTTATTGCTACAGACCCTGATAGAGAAGGAGAAGCAATTGCTCAAGATGTTGCAGATATTCTAGATGGAAAAAACAAAGAAAAAATTCATCGAGTACTTTTTAATGAGATTACAAAAAAAGCTGTTAAC
>JARYLX010000373.1 GCA_029907415.1 Melioribacter sp. | reverse complement strand
CGGACTGGGTACAAAAATCACCGAAGAACCTTTTAAGAATCAATTTAAAGGTCTTCAAACATTTCCTCAAATTAATTGGATAAAAGGGAAAACTCCTGAAGAACCAAATGAGATTCAAACAATTACCGGTGCTACAATATCTTCAAAGTCTGTAGTCGCAATTGTGAATAATGGAATCCAAAAAGCACGCAGCTTAAAAGAAAGAGGTTCTTTATGAAAAAGCAAGTTTCTATCTGGAAAGAATTTACAAAAGGTTTATGGGAAATAAATCCAACTTTTAAACAGATACTTGGAATGTGTCCAACTCTTGCTGTAACAGTTTCAGCAATAAATGGAATAGCAATGGCACTTGCAACAACATTTGTTCTTGTATTTTCAAGCTTTTTAATTTCATGCGTTCGTAAGCTAATTCCTAATCAAGTTAGAATTGCATCTTATATTGTAATCATTGCAACTTTTGTAACAATTGCAGATTTAGTAATGAAAGCAAAATTTCCAGAACTAAGTAAAGCTCTTGGTCCTTTTGTGCCATTGATTGTCGTAAATTGCATTATTCTAGGCAGAGCCGAAGCTTTTGCATCAAAAAATTCTCCTATAAGATCAATAATGGATGCACTTGGTAATGGTGTCGGATTTTTAATTTCACTTACTGTTATTGGAAGTATAAGAGAATTACTTGGTTCAAGAACAATTTTTGGTTATCAGATTCTCCCTGATTCATTTGAACCTTTACTTGTAATGATTTTACCTGCAGGTGCATTTATAACTTTAGGATTACTAATGGGAATTGCAAATGCATATGTTGAAAGAAAGAAAAACATTGAACACAAATCATTAATTGAGAAATACAGAAAAAATTATTCGTCTGAAATAAATCTTTCTCAAAATGCCGAGTAAGCGGAGGAGTAAATGGAATTATTAATTATTTTTATATCAGCTGCAATTGTAAATAATTTTGTACTTTCAATGTTCTTAGGAATATGTCCTTTTATCGGTGTATCAAATAAAATTTCTTCTGCTCTTTCAATGGGAATGGCTACAACTTTTGTAATGGTATTAACCGCAGTAGTAAGTTGGATTTTATATTTCAAAATTCTAATCCCATTCAATCTCGATTTTCTTCAAATTCCTTCTTTTATTCTTGTTATAGCATCATTAGTTCAGTTTGTTGAAATGGTTATTAAAAAAATTAGTCCTGCACTTTATCGTGCACTTGGAATTTTTCTTCCATTAATTACAACAAACTGCGCAATTCTTGGATTGGCTTTACTTTTATCAATGAGAAATTATACATTTCTGCAGAGTATTTTTTTCGGTTTAGGTGCAGGCGCTGGATTTACTCTTGCATTATTAATTATGGCTGGAATAAGAGAAGAACTTGACTTAGCAGATGTTCCAAATGTTTTTCGCGGTGCACCAATTACATTAATCACCGCTGGACTTTTAGCTTTAGCATTTATGGGTTTTGCAGGAATGATTTAATGAAAAAATTTTTTTACATAATTCTATTACTGACTTTTATTTCCTGCAGCAATAGTAAAACTATTAAACGCACTACTATTGCTATGGGCAGCACTGTAGAAATTCAAGTTCGTGGTGTTAATGAGGTTATTGCAAATAAAGCAATTAATGCTGGATTCGAAGAAGTAAGAAGAATTGATACTCTTTTTTCTACATACATGACTGGAAATCTAATGTGGAAATTGAACAATACAGATGCAGATGAAATAATTGTTGACAAAGAATTTTTTTATGTACTAAAAAAATGCGATGAATTCTGGAAAATAACTGATGGATGTTTTGATGTTACACTCGAAAATCTAATTGAATTAATTGGCTTTGATAAAAATTCTCCCGACATTCCACCTTCTCAAAAAATCAAAGAAGCACTCAAAAAAATTGGATGGGAAAATATTACTCTAAAAGAACCAAATATTTTAATTAAACCAGCTAATATTAAACTAAATTTTAATGCATGCATTCCTGGTTATGCAGCTGATAGAATTGCAAATATTCTCTCAAATTATGGAATTAAAAACTATCTGATTAATGTTGGCGGAGAAATTTTTGCAAGAGGTAAAGACTGGAAAATTGGAATTCAACATCCACGCAAGCAATTTGAACTTTTAGCAACAATCAAAGTAGATGGAAAAGGTGTTTCAACTTCAGGAGATTATGAACAATTTTTCAAAAAAGGAAAAAAAACATTTACACATATTTTTAATCCTATTACGGGTTATCCTGCAAATGAATGCCAATCAGTTACAGTAATTGCTGATGATGCAATGACAGCTGACGCTCTTTCAACTGGAATTTTTGTGTTAGGACCTCAAAAAGGAATCAAATTAGCTGAATCCCTGAAAAATGTAGAAGTTATAATAGTAGATTCTTCCGGAGTAATTTATCAATCTTCAAATTTTGAAAAATATTTATCGAGGTAAC
>JARYLX010000372.1 GCA_029907415.1 Melioribacter sp. | reverse complement strand
TGCACGGAAGTTAAATCTATCTTCAAAATATTTTCTTATTATTTCTGTGATTTCTGAGTGATACTCTTTAATTAATCCTTGCTGCCATAATTTTTTTTGTTCAAGTTCTCTTAATGAATTTAATGCAATTTCATGTGGTGGGATTAAAATTTCAGGTATTAATGCAGTTTTACTTTCTTTCTTTTTCTTTATGTATTTGAAAATAAAATAAGCAACAATCAAAAGTAATATTATTAACAGTACCAATAATATTATAAACAATAAATTTAAGGGTACTTTAACAGGTTCTTTCACATCACGAATATCCTTCTGTGGTTCAACCGGTAAAGTTTTTACAGTAATCTTTAGTGGATTTACAGAAATAAAACGTTTGCTGGTGTCATTTGCTGATTGATAATAAATTTTATATGAAGGTAATGTAACAACAGCAGAATCATATCTCGAAAAAATATAAACATGCTTTTCGATTATCTTATTGTTTTTTTCTTCTTTTGTTGATTTTAATTCTTTAATAAACTCAAGATTTTTTATGCTATCCTTAACAGAAGGTAAAAATACTTTTATATTTTTTGTGTATGTAAGCTCGAGATTATATTTGATATAATCTCCAACTATGTAATCAGTGGTATCTGTTGAAGCATTAACAGATATATTTTGAGCATTAATTGTAATGGCACTTGTAATTAAAATTATAAATGCAATTAGAATATTTTTTGAAATTATTTTTAGCATGGGATTAAAAATCATTTTAATAATCAAAAACAAAAATTAATATCTTCTTTCACGCATTCTAAAAAAATCTACCAATGGTTTTACATAAGATTTTCCGGTTTGAATTTCTATAGAATCAAGTCTGGAGTTAACAAAAATAGATTTTCGATATTCTTCAATTCTTTTTAGTGTTTCATTAAAATTAATTTTAAAATCTTCATCATTTGTATCAATGTAACGATACTCTCCGGTTTCTGCATCAACAAATTTAATTAATCCAAAATCTGCTAATTCGATTTCTCTTTTATCTTTTATAATTATGCCAATCAAATCATGTTTTTTGCCAACTATTCTTAATATTTTCTCATATCCAAAATCAAGAAAATCTGAGATTACAAAAGCAATTGCTCTTTTTTTAATAGCATGATTAAAATATTCTAATGCTTCTCGTAAATTAGTTTGCTTTTTTATGGATTCTGTATTTTCAGGTAAATCAATTGAGAGAACTTCCCGAATTATTCTCAATGCATGTGTTTTTCCTTTTTTGGGAGGAATAAATTTTTCAATTTTATCTGTAAATAAAATCAAACCAACTTTGTCATTATTTTTTAATGCAGAAAAAGCAAGAATGGCGCTCAATTCTGCAGCGATTTGCTGTTTTGTTTTATCTGAAGTTCCAAACATTAAAGAGCCACTCATATCTACAAGCAGCATAACAGTAAGTTCGCGCTCTTCCTCAAAAATCTTTACATACGGATGTCCAAATCGAGCTGTAACATTCCAATCAATTGTTCTGATGTCGTCGCCAATTTGATATTCGCGCACCTCAGAAAATTCCATTCCTCTTCCTTTAAAAACAGAATGATATTCTCCGGAAAATACTTCATTAACCAATCCGCGTGTGCGAATTTCAATTTGTTTTACCTGCTTAAGTAAATCTTTATTTAGCATATATTAGTAAGGATTTTATTAAGGTACTTCTATGGTATTTAAAATTTTTGATATAATAGTTTCAGAAGTAATATCTTCAGCCTCTGCTTCGTAAGTTACTGCAATTCTGTGTCTTAATACATCTGCACAAATTGAACGAACATCTTCTGGAATTACATACCCGCGTCTTCTGATAAATGCCATTGCACGAGCTCCAAGAGCTAGATTAATTGTAGCTCGAGGTGATGCACCATAACTAATTAAGTCAGTTAATTCATTTAATCCATATTCCTTTGGGTTACGAGTAGCAAATACAATATCAAGTATGTACTTCTCAATTTTTTCATCCATATAAATTTCATTAACTAATTTTCTTGCTCGCAATATATCGTCAGGAGATATTACAGGTTTTAATTCTGGTAAACCATCCGTTGAATTTAATTTCATAATTTTTAATTCTTCTTCACGGGATGGATAAGTAATTTTAACTTTCAACATGAATCTGTCGACCTGTGCTTCTGGAAGAGGATATGTTCCTTCCTGTTCTATTGGATTTTGAGTAGCAAGAACTAAAAAAGGTTCATCTAATTTAAAAGTTGTATCGCTTATTGTAACTTGACGCTCCTGCATTGCTTCAAGTAATGCACTTTGAACTTTTGCAGGTGCACGGTTAATTTCATCAGCTAAAATAAAGTTTGCAAAAATAGGACCCTTTTTAATAGTAAAGTTACCTTCTTTTTGATTATAGATAAGAGTGCCAATTAAATCTGCAGGTAATAAATCAGGAGTGAATTGAATTCTT
>JARYLX010000371.1 GCA_029907415.1 Melioribacter sp. | reverse complement strand
TGTTGAAACCACTGAAGCTATACCAACACAATTTAATTTATTCCAGAATTATCCGAATCCATTTAATCCTTCTACAATTATAAGTTACGCTTTACCAAAACAAAGCATGGTAACAATTAAGATTTATGATATTTTAGGAAGAGAAGTAAAAACATTGTTAAATTCAGAACAAGCTCCTGGTGTATATAAAATTGAATGGAATGGAACAAACAATATTGGTAATCGTGTAGCTGCTGGAACTTATATTTACAGAATTGAAGCAGGTGATTTTGTTCAAGCTAAAAAGATGATTCTTCTTAAATAATTAATAAATGTATGGGGCTGGCTATAAATTTAGTCAGCCCTTTAATTAACACAAAGACTTTGCAGATGAGGATGATTTTTTTTGTGTTCTATTTTTTCAAAAAGTTGATTATATAGATTATAACTGACTAATAGATTAATAAGAATTATTTTTAATAAGCATTTAAAATTATAAAAAAAATAATCGGGTGAATTTTATGTTCACTGAGAGAAATTGTGCACAAAAATTTATTAACACGATATTTTTACTGATGACATTTGTTCTTAACCTTTATGCTGGAACTACCGGTAAAATTGCAGGAAGAGTAGTAGATGCAGGTACTGGAGAACCATTAATTGGTGTAAATGTTGTGATTAGTGGAACATCTATGGGAGCCGCAACTGATATAGATGGAAATTATTTCATTATTAATATACCGCCTGGCATTTATGAGATTAAAGCATCACTTGTAGGTTATTCAACAGTAATTATAAAAAATATACGAGTTTCGGTAGATCAAACTACAAGAGTCGATATTGTAATGAAAGAAGAAGCTATATCAATTAATGATATTGTGGTAACTGCACAAAAACCTATCGTTCAAAAAGATTTGACTTCCACTGAAGCAAAAGTAAGTGGCGAACAAATTTCAATGCTGCCTTTAGAAAATGTTCAATCTGTAATAAATCTTCAGGCTGGTGTAGTTGATGGTCACTTTCGCGGCGGGAGAAGTAATGAAGTAAAATATTTGATCGATGGAATTTCTGTTAATGATGCTTATTCAGGTTCTTCTGCTCTTGAAGCAGAAATAAATAGTATTCAAGAACTTCAAGTGCTTACTGGCACATTTAACGCTGAATATGGAGAAGCATTATCAGGTGTTGTTAATCAGGTAACCAAAATTGCAAGTGATAAATTAGAAGGCGATTTCTCTGTTTATACAGGTGATTATTTTACAACAAGAAAAAATCTATATCAAAATATTTCACAAATATCACCACAAGATATTTATAATTTCCAGGGCAATTTAAGCGGTCCTGTCCCTGGAATGAAAAATATTCTTAAGTTTTATATTAGTGGTCGATACTTTAAAGATGATGGTTACCTTTACGGCAGAAGAATGTTCAATCCTTCCGATTCATCTAATTTTTCTGCTAATGATCCTAAAGATTGGTATGTCGGTGCAACCGGTGATAATAAATTCGTTCCAATGAATTATAATAAACGTTACACTTTACAAGGTAAACTTTCAATTGACTTAAGCGGGAAAGGCAAAGGTCTTGTAATTAATTCACTTTATCAAAATCAACAGTGGAGAGATTACAATCATCGATTTAAATTAAACCCTGATGGTGATTATAAAAAATTTCAAGAAAGCTTTTTGACGAGTTTAAGTTATACTTACGTTCTAAGTAATTCTGCATTCATCGATTTTATGGCTTCAAGTTTTACAACAAAATATAAACAGTATGTATTTGAAAATCCTCTTGATGAACGTTATGTTAAACCAGAAAGAATGAGAGATGTAAGTGGCAATGCTTTTTTAACTGGAGGAACAGAAAACTGGCATTTTTATCATACAACTACAACATATACCGGTAAAGTTGATTTTACCTGGCAGATAAATCATATTCATCAAATTAAGAGCGGCATAGAATATAAATATCATAATCTCGAATACAAAGATTTTCAAATTGTAATTGATGCAACAACAAATTATAAGCCTGCTTTACCACAACCTGGTTCATTTAATTATAATGTTTATGAAACAAACCCATATCAATTAGCTGCGTATCTTCAAGATAAAATTGAACTGGAATATCTAATTGTAAATGTTGGTGTACGATTCGACTTTTTTGAACCAGATGGAAATTACTTAAAAGATGCGAATAAAGTTTCAATACTTGATCAACTTCAGCCTCCTTATCCGGATTCACTTTTACAAAAAGCAAAATCAAAATATCAGATTAGTCCAAGAGTTGGAATTTCTTATCCTATAACAGATAAAGGAGCCATTCATATTTCATATGGCCACTTTTTCCAGATTCCTCCATTTGAGTATTTATATCGTAATCCAAATTTTAGAATTCCATTAACAGGTGATTTTCCGGAAAATGTTGGAAATACAATTGGCAATGCTGATCTTGATGCTCAACAAACTGTTATGTATGAAATTGGTCT
>JARYLX010000370.1 GCA_029907415.1 Melioribacter sp. | reverse complement strand
AAATTAATGCTGCTAAAGAAGTTCTTGATGCTCAATCATTAACAATTGGTTTTGCAAGAAGATTTGTTGCTTACAAACGGGCAACTCTTATATTCAGAGATGTTGAAAGATTGGCAAGTATTTTATGCAATCCTGATTATCCTGTCCAAATAATTTTTGCAGGGAAAGCTCATCCGCGTGATGAGGAAGGTAAAAAAATTATTCAGGAAGTAATTGCAATGACTAAAGAACCACACTTAAGAAAAAAAATTGTATTCATTGAAAATTATGATATGAATGTTGCTCGTTATATGGTGGAAGGTTGCGATATCTGGTTAAATACACCAAGGAGACCTCTCGAAGCAAGTGGTACATCTGGTATGAAAGTAATCGCAAATGGAGGGTTAAACTTTAGTGTGCTTGATGGATGGTGGGACGAAGCTTATGATTCCGATATTGGCTGGAAAATTGGTAATGGCGAAGAATATGATAACCCCGGTTATCAGGACGAAGTGGAATCAAGATTAATCTATGAAATTCTTGAAAAAGAAATTGTTCCATTATTTTATAACAGGGGAGAAGATAAACTTCCTCGCGGATGGATTACAATGATGAAAAATTCAATGAAAAAACTTGGACCTGTTTTCAATACTCATAGAATGGTTCAGGAATATGCTCAAAAATTTTATTTCAAAGCTTATGAAAAAAGAATTTACTTGATGAATAATAACTGGAAAAAAGCAAAAGAATTTACTGCATGGAAACAAAAAGTAATTGATAACTGGAGTAAAGTTAAATTTATCAGTATTTCTGAAGAACAAAAAGGTGTCGACTTAATGGTGGGAAACAAATATCAAATATTTGCTGATGTTGAACTTGGTGATTTAACTCCTAACGATGTAGATGTTCAGATTTATTATGGAAAAGTTGATAATGGTTCTGAACAATCACATAATTATGTTAATATGATTTATGTTCCTAAAAAACAAAAAACAAATGTATTTACTTACAAAGGTGAAATTGAATGCAAACATACTGGACAATTTGGCTTCACTTTAAGAATTCTGCCAAAACATGAATTGCTTATTAATCAATTTGAACTTGGATTAATTCGCTGGGCTTAATAAATATGCTGTTAGAAACATTAGACCTGAAAACAAAAGACATTCTTATTTATTCAAAAAATCAATTTAATTTCAATGATAATTTTAAAATTATTTATAAAAATGAAAGAATAAAAAGACCACATCCAATAAGCTATTTTGAAGTATGCAACTATATCAAAGATCCTTCTCCAAAAAATCTTATTGTATATAGATTATTAACAAATATTCAAAATCTTGATGCTTATTCCACCAAATATGGATATTTTATAAAAATTGATGATAAAATTGAATTGATATACTTTGATCCAATATTTGCAATTAAAGATTTGCGTCATCTCCAATTTAATTTTGACCCGCAAAAATTTCGATTTAGAATTCAACAGGTTGGATTAACTTCCATTACAAAATGGGAAAAAGAACCAAACTTTGCAGAAGTTTATAGTTTTGATTTGAAAGCAATCGAAGCACAAAATCAAAACGATAAAATATTTGCTGATGCTATATTTGCACTTGATCCTAATTATATTGATGAAGAATATACAGATACAGATTTTGCAGTTATACCAAAAGCTAATTCAACTATTGAGACTGATTTAAAGAGAAATGACTTAAATAATCTAAGAGAAGAAAATATTAAACAAATAAATAATCGTGAAAATTTTAGTAAACCCAATTCACCATCACATGATGAAGTTCATTCGTTGAGGGAAGAAATTATATCACTTCTCAAACAGGCTCTTGTTATACATGAAAATCAAGTAAAAGAAAATAAAATTGAGAGGAATAAAATAATTGAAGAAAAAGATACAACTCCTCGTTTAGAAAATCTTTTTGATTTATTTAAAACAACTTTTAAATCAGAACAGCTTGATAAGCGAAAGCGTGAAAATATAATCCTTAGATTCGATAAATAATAATTTTATTAAAAGAAATTTTTTTATAATTGAATAGCTGATTATAAAAAATATTCGGAAGGGCAAACTGCAGGTAAATGTATCCTATTAATGATTTTTTTAATTATTGCATGCTTCATCATTAAAAAATATTTCTTTAAGGAAACTGAAAATTATTTATATTAAAAGCGAGGGAAGATTATGAACTACAAAAAAGAATTACTCAATAAAATTCAGAACAAAACAGCTGTGGTTGGAATTATAGGAATGGGTTATGTCGGGCTTCCATTAGCATTAGCATTTGCTAACAATGATTTTAATGTTATTGGTTTTGACATTGATGAAAATAAAATTCCAGTTTTAAATTCTGGTAAAAGTTATATTAAACATATTGATGGAAAATTAATTAAAGCAATTGTTGATAAAAGGAAATTTGAAGCTACAAACGATTTTACAAGATTACCAGAATGTGATGCTATTATTATTTGTG
>JARYLX010000036.1 GCA_029907415.1 Melioribacter sp. | reverse complement strand
ATTTTAAAAATGTCACAACCGAGGATATCAAGACATTTAAAAATCTTAACAGAAAGTGGTATATTAAAATATGAAAAGGTAGCCCAAAAAGTTTTCTACTATATAAACAGAAAAGATAAAACAAATAAATCGATCATAAACCTTATTGAAAGGGAGTTGTATGAAGAAAGAAAAAATAAAATTCGTGATGAATTGCAAAAAGCAATGAATGAAGGCTACAAAAAAGATTATGAAGATTTAATTAGAAAATATTTTGAAGCACTTGAAAAAGAAAAATAGGGGCTAACTAAAAAGTAATTTTAAATCTGTGAAAATCCTATAAAATCAGTGTCATCTGTGTTCCATTTTTTTAATAATCTTACTTTTTAGTCAACCACCTATCTTTAAGAAAAAGTTAGTCTTCAATAACCGGCACTCTTCCAAGAATATCTTCTACACTAAGATTTTTTAATTCACCAAGATTAAGCTCTTTAATTCCATTTTCAATTTTAGACTTATCGCCAACAACAACAACAATCATTTCTTCAGGCACAATATATTTTATTGCTGCTGTATTGACTTCGTCGCTTTTTACATTTAAAATATTTTTTACATAGTCATTAAAGAAATTCTCTGGCAGATTATATTCAATTAGTTCTTCAATTTGTAATGCAATCTCTTCAACGGATTGAAAATTTTGTGGATAGCTTAAAGCGACAAGATTTTTTGCTCTATTTAATTCCTCATCAGGAATTGGTTTTCTTATTCCATTTAATTCTTTGAAAAATTCAGTGATTGCTTTGTCAGTAACTTCAGTTTGAACTGATGAATAAGCTAAAAAACTTCCGGCCACGGATCTAAAAATAAATCTTGAACCAGCACCATAAGTGTAACCATGCTCTTCTCTCAAATTATTATTTAACCTTGATGTAAAAGAACCTCCTAAAATTGTGTTCATAACAAGTATTGAGTTATAATCCTCTGTTAATCTTTTTGGTCCAACCCTTCCAATGTAAATTACAGATTGTGCAGAATTAGGTTTGTCGATTAAATAGACAATTCTTTTTTCAACCTGTTTGGGTTCGGATATTTTTGTTTCTTTAATTTCTCCTTTTTTCCAGTTTCCAAAAATCTTTTCAAGTTTATTTTTGAGCTCGTCTTTTTTAATATCGCCAACTGCAATTATAAAAGCATTATTGGCGTTAAAATATTTTGAGTAAAATTTTTTCAAATCATCTGTTGAAAAATTTTTAATTGAATTTTCATTCCCAATTAAGGGTTTTCCGTATGTATGATTATCCCCAAATAATAATTTGTTGAATGCAATATTTGCAATTGCAGTTGGCTGGTCGTGCCATTGAGAAATTGTTGTTAAATATTCTTTCTTCTTTCTCTTAAGTTCGCTTTCCGGAAAATCCGGTTTAAGAATTATGTCTCCCATTATTTTGAGAGCCTCATCAAATTTTGAAACCGGTGTATGAAGATAAATTCCAGAGAAATGCTGACCGGCTCTTGTAGTGATTCTTGCTCCAAGAAAATCAATTGCATCTGCTATTTCAAGAGAAGTTTTGCCTGCATTTCCTTCGTCGAGCATATCTAATGTGATATTAGCTAATCCATCTTTTTGCTGCGGGTCGTCAATTGTTCCGGCTTTAATAATTACATTTAGTTGAATTAATGGAACATTGTGTTTTTCCATTAAAATTACTTTTAAGCCATTTGAAAGTTCAAATCTTTCAAGCTGAGGAAGTTTTAATGATTTTGGCGGAGGTAATGTTGGTGGTTTTGTTCTGTCAACTTCTTGTGAATTAACTATAGACGAGATGAGAATGAAAGAAATTAATAATAAAAGTTTATTAAAAAATTTCATTTTATTTTTCCTCCGCATTTGGTTTTACAGCTAAATCAGTTTTTCCTTTTGGAACAATGCTAAGAACTACTCTCGCATTATCTAATAAATATGTTTGTACAGCCGAGCGAATATCATCTGGACTTATAGCTTTGTAGCGTGCTAAATCTTCATTTGCATAATCAGGATTTTTAGCATAATAGAAATATGAATTTAATAAATCTGCTTTGCCATTAAATCCTCCGACTTTTTCAATGTTATCGAGGAAAGAAGCTTCAATTTGATTTACTGCTCTTTGAAGCTCTCTTTCTTTTGGAGGTTCTTTTTTTAATTTGTTAATCTCTTCCTGAATAACATTTTTAATTTCTGTTAAATTATGTCCAGCTCTTGCTGTAGCAATTATAAAAAATTGAGAAGATAGTTTATTTGAGTTTTGAAAAGCATTTACATCCTGAGCAATTTGTAATTCATAAACTAATCTTTGATATAGTCTTGAATTTTTACCCCCACTTAAAATGTTTGCAAGAATATCCATTTCAGCATCGCCGGGTGCAAATTTAGGTGGAGTTATCCATGTTATATAAATTCTTGGCAGTTGAACTTTATCTTCTAAGACAACAATTTTTTCTTCATATAAATTTGCTGCAGCAGTATTTTGTGGAGGAACAGGTTTGCCAGCAGGAATATTTCCATACCATTTTTCAACAAGTTTAATAGTTTCTTCTAAATTAATATCACCAGCAATAACAAGTGAAGCATTATTTGGTACATAATAAGTTTTATAAAATTCAACAACATCTTCATAAGTTGCAGAATTTAAGTCTTCCATTGAACCGATAACAGGCCAGCTGTAAGGATGACCGGCAGGATATAAATTTTTGTAAATTGTTTCCCATGCTAATCCATATGGACGATTTTCATAACTCTGGCGTCTTTCATTTTTAACAACCTCGCGCTGACCATCTACTTTTTCGGGCGTCATTGCATCAAGCAAAAATCCCATTCTATCAGAATCAAGATATAAGGCAAGTTCAAGTGCATTTGAAGGAACATCTTCAAAATAATTTGTTCTGTCTTCTGTGGTAGAGCCGTTATTTTCTCCGCCTGCAGCTTCAAGTAATCTGTCGAATTCACCTTCAGGTACATGCTTTGAACCTTCAAACATCAAGTGTTCAAAAAGATGTGCAAAGCCAGTTCTGCCGGGTTTTTCATGACCAGAACCAACATGATACCATGTGTTCACAGATACTGTTGGAGTTGTATGGTCTTCATGCAATATTACATTTAAGCCATTTGGTAATACATATCTTTCATATGGAATTTTTATTTGAGCAGAAATCATTATAGAAAAAAAGAAAATTAGTAATACTGTTTTCTTCATAATATCTCCCGAATTATTTTCTATGAAAAATAAAATTTCTTTTTGTTAATGTCTAAGAATTTGATATCGTGTAATAAATTCCTGTTTGAAAATTATTTTTAAAAAATTTAGGATATTAAATTAATTATGCCTATGTTTGTTTTAGAAAGGCAGCAGTTTTAGAAGTAGATGTAGAAGTAAACCTTCCAACAATTTTTAAAGCCCTGTCAATTTACAAATCAATTAAAAAGGAGCATCTGTCATGGCAGAGCGAAGACAAGGATCTGTTAAATGGTTTAACAGTTCAAAAGGTTATGGATTTATTCAACAAGCAAATGGAGAAGATGTATTTGTTCATTTCCAATCAATTATTGGAGATGGATACAGGTCATTATCCGAAAACGACAAAGTTGAATTTACAATTACAAAAGGTCAGAAAGGTTTGCAAGCCTCTGAAGTGAAAGTAATTAAGTAATAAATCATTAACTTTGAACCCCCGCATCGACGGGGGTTTTTTATTTAAAGAATTAGAATAAGAGCATTCACTCTTTGCAATTAATTTATTGATTTGAAATCTTTATCAACATCTTCCGGATATTCAATCCAATCCGCAACAAATACATTTGTATCTCTTGTAAATTTTCTTTCTTTATTCCGATTCGAACAGAAAACTAATTTTTTGCCGTCATAAGAGAACATCGGAAATGCATCAAAATTTCCTGAATTTGTAATTTGTTTTAATCCAGTTCCATCGATATTAATCATGAAGATGTCGAAGCGTCTGCCTCCCTCTTTTAAAGAATGATGATTTGAACAAAATAGAATTTTCTTACCATTGGGATGAAAAAATGGGGCCCAATTTGCTCCAGGCAGATTTGTTACCTTACGGACATTTTTACCATCAATATCGGCAATGAAAATATTTAATTAAACCAACATCATTATAATAAAATAAATCCCTAATGCGGCATAGATCAATCCAAAGATCCAGGGAATCAAAAGTTCAATATGCGAAAAAGGATAATATTTTGATTTATCCTCTCCTCTGCCTAAAATTTCCCATTCATACCTATATAATGCAAGAGGCAAAACTCTTTCAATCTCATGAATAACTTTAAACTTGCCTGTATTAAGCTGCTTATAAGCACGAATGAGAAACCAGAAAACAACACAAATAATTATTCCCACTATTGCAAGTAAAGTTTTTATCCAAATAGCATTTTCAAAAATTTTGAATTGGAATGATAAACCAATAAGAGAAATCAAAGCTGTATTTATTGCCAAGAAGTAATTATTAGATTGTTGTCTTCTATCACTTGTTTTCTCTATGCTTTCTATATAAAGCTTATATTGTTCGAAAAGATGCTCTTTATAACTAGTGCCATAATCTTCTTCCTTTTTCGAAAATAATTCTTCTGTCATAAGTTATCTTTCGCCATTTAATAGCCGCTTTAGATTATCCCAGGTCCATTTATAAATTTTATCACTCTCTTTCGCAGTTCTTGGTTTAACACAGGTTTTATCACTTCTACCCCACAGCAAGAAATAAGGTTTACCCTCCTCTTGCGTAATTTTAACTTCAGCAGCTACACCATTTGCGGTATTTGTATATTCTCCGCATATTACAATAACTTGATCTACCTTTCTAATTCTCTGTCGCACCTTTTCTTTCCAATCACCAACAAGTTCTTCTTTTACTGACATATCAATTATTTCAAAAGGGCTGTCTTCATTTTTTGCTTGACCAACAAGTAAGTTTTTCAGATCCACATCGTGATCATAATCAAAACTAATAAATACCTTTACCTTAGGGTTTGATTTGTAAAAATAGTTATAGTAGCTCATAATAGCATAATTTGAAAGTTATTAACCTTTGCTTCTACTCGCAAAAGTTTTAAAATTTCCTTTTGCGAAGAAGAAAGTTGATTTTCATTAAAATGATTTTCGACCGTTAACTTTAACACGGCTATTGACTTATACTTTTCTCCGTCCGCTTTTACACCCTCAAGATTAGTAAATAGAATCATTTTTAATAAGCCATCTTTTATGTCTTCCAATGACGGCAAGGAATTCGTTTTGCTGTGTTTCCCTTCAATCAAGAAAACGTTATTTCCTCTAATTTCTACCTCATCGGCAGTAAAGTAATAAAATCCACCCAAATAATTCTGTATTGTAATAATAGCTTTTGTTCCAGAGAGATTTTCTTTCGGTTGAACAGTCAATCGTTCTCTTCTTTGCGCTTTTTCTGCTAAAGCTCGTGAGAGATTCATAAATTCTTCTTTGCCTCTCAATAGTTCATTTATTCTTTTTTCTGCACTTTGTCGTGAATGCATCTCCACTTTTAATTTCTTTGAAATTTTATCATACGCCTCTAAAGCTTTTTGCCCAATTTGTCCTGCATTATCTATATGAGCAATATTCCAGTGTAAAGCATCTGATTGATAAGAAAGAATGTTTTTAATCTGCTCTTTAAGATAGTTAGCATCAAAACGTTGGTTTGTAATTTTGTTTTTGTATCTTTTGCTGGGTTCTGCTTCGTTATAATAAGCGATGATTACATAAATTCCTAATAAACTCATCAATGAAACAGTATCCCATTGTAAAAAATCCCTATCTCCTTCTTTGCCCTCATCTTTCATAATCGGAATGATTGTTATCTTTTTTCCAGAAAACCCTAAAGTATCATAAACTCTTGCGTAGGGATAAGAACGAGTGCGTTTAGCTGAAACCCACCAACTTATTGCAACTTTATTTTCTTTATTGATTTGTAAAATAAAAGAGGCAGAAGAAGCAAGTGCTTTTTCCAATTCGCTAAATTCAAAAACCTCTAAATCTCTACAAAGAAGTGGCTTATATTTTATACCTTTTATTTTAGCTGATAGGTCCATATTTACCTGGTTTTCTATAAATAATTTCTAACTTATCATTTTTATCTGAAAGAAAATCGCTTTGTTCTCCGGCGAAACCCAGTTTTTCTTTAATAATCGGGACTAACGATTTTTTAATTTCAATACCGATGCTGTTCCTCCCTAAATCTCTTGCAGCTTTCATAGTTGTTCCGCTACCAACAAAAGGATCTAATACTGTTTCCCCCTTATAAGAAAATAGTTTGATAATACGATAGGGCAACTCATAAGGGAAAGCCGCAATATCCTTTTCCAAAGGAGAGCCGGGTAAAACATTATTCATTTCCCAAAGCGTCATATACCATTTTTTATTGGAAAATTCTTTTGTATCAATTTTTGAAACATCCCGAACTTCTTTTGAGATAGAACGATAATTAAATTTTCCTTTTTGAAAAATGATAATACTTTCTAAAAGATTATCAGGGTAAAAATACATTGGATAAGGATTTTGAAGAATGACACCGCTTCTGCGACTAATTCTTAAATAGCCGTCTGGTTTCTTCCAAATAATTCTATCTCTATATCTAAAACCGGCTTCTTGAAAAATTTTTATTGCATCCGCAACTATCGGAAATTTCTCGCCGTTTATTAACATGTCATCAATATTTAAAACTGCTATTCTGCCTTCTTGCAGAACGCGAAAGGTCTCCGTTGCAAACCGTCGCAATACTCCAAGATATTGATCATAATTTTTAAATAAACCCTTATAATCAAAAGGGGCATTAAAATATGGCGGTGATGTAACCATTAAATGAACAGTCCCATCAGGTATCTCTTCCATAACCATACAATTTCCAATTATAAGTTTGTGAATTGTTGACATAAGTTTTAATCCTTAAATAAATCAGCGACGGAGACGCCAAGAGCCTTGGCGATTTTTTCTAAAGTTTCTACGGTAGGATTTGGATTTTCGCCGGTTTCAATTTTAACAATAGTATTTAAAGCCAAATCTGCTTCCTTGGAAAGGCGATCTTGAGATATACCCTTTTTCTGTCTTAATTTACGAATATTATCACTAATTTTGCTTGCCATATTCTTTCCTTGTCTTTCACAAACTATTTTAATACACTAATTATAGTAAACAAACTTATTATTACCTATTAAAGTATAGGTAATTTTTTAAACAAAGTCAATAAAAATCAAGGGGGTAACGGAAAAGAATTTTTTGACCGCTTGCCGTTTCAAGGATGTAGGTGGGAGAGTGTTACTGATGGCGATGCATAAATCGGTTATTGTTTTGTTCAAAATAGGTTGCACTTCTTTTATTAATTATTAAACATTATGCTTAGAATCCCTCGAAAAAAATGCACCACCGTCGTATCCAAGTGTTTTTGTAAGTTGCAATAATTTGCCTGTCGAAATTTCATACCGCCATAGTTCAAGGTCGCCGGATCTTGTTGAAGTAAATACAATATATTTCCCATCAGGTGAAACTGTAGCTTCTGCATCGTAGCCATCACCTCCAATTAAAATTTTTGGTTCCGAACCATCTGAATTTGCAATATAAATATCATAAGTCTTGTAAAGTGGCCATACATATCTCCCATTTGAAAACATTTTTGATTCAGGACATTTTTCATCTGCAGCATGTGTTGAAGAATAAATTATTCTGCCATCAGGTAAAAAGAAGCTGCAGGTTGTTCTCCCCTTTCCTGTAGAAACTAATTTATATTTGTTTTGATTTTCTAATGGACTTCCGTCAGAATTCATTATAAAAATCTGGTCACAACCCAGAGAATTAATTTTATACCAATCACTTTGAAATATTAACTTTCTGTTATCAAAGCTCCAGTAAGCTTCTGCATTATTTCCACCAAAAGTAAGTTGACGAATATTTCTTAAATGAATCTCCCCTTCGTATCTTAAAGAATCTTTCGTTGGGTCATAATTTCCATTACTATTTATTTTTTGAATACTAAATTCAATTGATAGAATAAAGACTAATGATATTGCTGTAAAAAATAATTTATTATTCATGAGATTTCTTTCTGGTTGTTATTTGATTACAATGGATTTTTTGTCTTTACGAAATAAAAGATAAAAACCTGCAATGATGAATGGAATACTTAAAAGTTGTCCCATATTAAGTGGAAGGTATTGTTCGAAGTAAGTTTGGTCTTCTTTTATGAATTCAACAAAGAATCTAAATGTGAAAACAAGAATAAGGAATATTCCTAATAAAAAGCCATTTTTAAATTTGGCATTCGAACGGTAATAGTAAGTCAGGAGAAAAATAAATATTAATAAATATGCAATTGATTCAAAAAGTTGTGCAGGATAGCGCGGGACATTATCGACGGCTGTAAAAATAAATCCCCACGAAGCATTTGTTGGTTTACCAATAATTTCGGAATTGAAAAGATTTCCAAGTCGAATAAATGAACCTCCGAGTGCTGCTGGGATTGCAATTCTATCAAGCAGCCATAAATATGAATATTGATTTTTCTTTTTTACGAAGTAATAAATTGCGATTAGAATTCCAATTGCACCGCCGTGACTTGCTAATCCACCTTTCCAGACCTGCAGAATTTCTAATGGGTTAGATAAGTAATAAGCTGGATTATAAAATAAACAATGTCCTAATCTTGCACCTATAACAGTTCCTAAAATCATATACCAGAGCAAATCATTTAAATCAGCTTCTTTTCTATTTTCTCTTTTGAAAATGAATGACATAATTTGATAGCCTACAAGAAATCCAAGCGCAAATAGTAAGCCATACCACCTGATTGTAAATGGTCCAAGTTTCAAAATTTCGGGATTAACATCCCAGTAAATCAATCTTATCCTCAATTAGTCTTATCTTGTTACAAACAAATTTAGCAATCATAAGGTTATAAAACAAAAATATGATTCATTATGATTTCTAAAACTAATAATCTCTTTTTATTTGAACAGATACGATTTGAAATTAGATTCTTAATTTTAGATTAGATTAACACCACTTTAATTTTTATTTTTGAACAGAGAATGACTTCAAAAAGGAATTTAATTATGACACTAAAAAAAGCAGCAAAACATTGTGAACTAAAAGTTGATGAATTAAAGTGGACATGCGACCCAAAGATTTTCGAATTTGAAAGCACGGAAAAATTAGAACCAATTGAAGGAATTGTTGGCCAAGAACGAGCATTAAAAGCATTAAAAATTGGCGTTGAGCTGAAAAGTCATGGATATAATATTTTTGTTACAGGATTATCAGGCACAGGTAAATTAACTTCAATAAAAAAAATGCTTGAGTCAATTGCACCAAATTGTGAGAATCAACTTTATGATTATGCATATGTAAATAATTTTAAGGATGAAGATAGACCGCTATTGCTTCAATTTCCTGCTGGAATGGCAAAAAAGTTTAAGAGAGATTTAAATCGAGCAATTAAATTTTTGCAGGAAAGAATTCCTCAAGTTTTATCAACTGAACCTTTTGTAAGCAAGAAAAAACAAATTTTATCTGATTACACCAAACAGCAAAGAGCAATAATGCTCGGTTTTGAGGATAAACTCAGAAAAGATAATTTCACACTCGGCGAAGTTAAAATGGGTGAAATGGTTCGTCCAGAAATTTTAGCTGTGATTGACAATCAACCATTTTTTGTAACTCAACTTCAGGATTTAGTAAATGAAAATAGATTATCGCCTGACCAGGCTCAGGAAATTTTTAATAAGTACACTTCTTATCAGGAAGAACTACAGCAGGTTTTTAAGGACAGCTTAAAACTCACACAAGATTTTCAGGAAAAAATTATTCAGCTTGAAACAGAAGCAGTAAGAGTAATAGTTCAGGTAACAATAGATGATTTAAAGAAAAAATATAAATTCAAAAAAGTAAGATATTATCTTGATCAGGTAAGTGAAAATATAATTTTGAACCTTGATATTTTCAAAGGACAAAAACCCATTCGAGAAGAAACTGAAAGTGGAATTATTGTAGATTACTTAAAAGAATATGAAGTAAACATAATTCTTGATAATTCACATACAAAAGAATGTCCTGTAATAATTGAGACAAGTCCAACTTATACAAATCTTTTTGGAACAATAGAAAGAATTAGCGATGGACATGGCGGATGGTATGCAGATTTTACAAGAATTAAAGCTGGTTCACTTCTTAGAGCAAATGGAGGCTTTCTTGTAATTAATGCTCTCGATGCATTAAGTGAACCAGGAGTGTGGCGGTCTCTCAAACGAGTTCTGCTTTATGGAAAATTAGAAATTCAAGACCTTGCGAATCTTTATCAAATTGCCCCAAGTATTTTAAAACCCGAACCAATTCAAATTGACACAAAAATAATCCTTATTGGAAATAATTATATTTATTCCATCTTATCAGCATACGAAGACGACTTTAATAAAATTTTCAAAATAAAAGCAGATTTTGATTATGAAATGGTTCGAACTGACAAAGCATTAACCGAATATGCAAGAGTAATTAAAAAATTAATTCAAACAGAAAAACTACTAGAGTTCGATAAATCAGCAATCGCAAAAATTATTGAATATGGAGCAAGATACGCTGGTGAAAAAAATAAATTAACCACAAGATTTGCATACATTGCAGATTTAGTTCGAGAAGCAAACTTCTGGGCACGTGATAATGGCGATAAAATGGTAGCAGATTATCATGTTGTTCAGGCTTACGAAGCTTCGAAAGAAAGACACGGACTTTATGAATCTAAACTTTCACAAATGATTCATGAAGGAACAATTTTAATTGATACGGAAGGTGAACGTGTTGGAACAATTAATGCACTGGTAGTTTATCAAAGCGGTTCTTATTCATTTGGCAGACCATCAAGAATTACAGCTGCTGTTTCACTTGGCAGTGGTAATATAATCAATGTTGAACGCGAAGCTGGTTTAAGCGGTAATACACATAACAAAGGAGTGTTAATTATTTCAGGTTACTTCAGAGAAAAATTTGGCAAAAGAATTCCTCTATCGTTTAATGCAAATCTTGTATTCGAACAGGGTTATGGATTTATTGACGGCGATAGCGCATCAATTACAGAAATTTGTGCCCTGCTTTCTGCTTTATCTGGTATCCCAATTAAACAATCAATTGCAATTACGGGCTCTGTAAATCAAAAAGGAGAAATTCAGCCAATTGGTGGGGTTAATGAAAAAATCGAAGGTTTCTTTGATGTATGTAAAAAGAAAGGATTGAATGGAAAACATGGTGTTATAATTCCAGTTCAGAATGTAAAAGACCTTATGTTGAAAGATGAAGTTATAAATGCAGTTAAAGAAGGAAAGTTTCATATTTATCCAGTTTCAACTGTTGATGAAGCAATTGAAATCTTAACCGGCATAAAGGCAGGCAGAATGTTAAAAAATGGCAAGCATGAACCGAATACCGTTTTTGGTCTTGTTGAAAAAGAATTAATTGCTATGAAAAAAAGATTGAAACCAGAACCCGCAAAAAAAACGAATTCAAATCAAAAAGAAAATAATTCCAAATCAAGTGAAGGGAAAAAGAAAAAGTGAAAAATCAATTTGCTAAAACAAAAATTCTTGTTACAATTGGTCCAGCTTCTGATACAAAAGAAAAATTAGAAGCATTAATTGATGCTGGAGCTGATGGATTTCGTCTTAATTTTTCACACGGAAATTATGAATATTTTGAACATGTATTTCATCTTATTAATGAAATTTGTGTTGAAAAATCTTTACCCATCCCGATACTAATAGACCTTCAGGGACCAAAAATTAGAATAGGAGAGTTATCGCAGCCGGAGATAAAAGTTAAATCAGGTGATTTACTTGAAATTACAACTCAAAATATCATTGGTACAAAAGAAAAAATTTCTACAAGTTATGTGCAGTTAATTGAAGATGCTCAAATTGGAGAGACAATTTTAATTGATGATGGTTTAATAAAATTAGTGGTGGAAGAAAAAAATAAAGATTCTTTAATGTGCAGGATAATTGAAGGCGGAATCCTGAAACCTAAAAAAGGGATGAATTTACCTGGCATGAAATTAAGCACACCTTCAGTTACAGAAAAAGATTTTAAAGATTTAGAGTTTGCACTCAAACATCGTGTTGATTTTATTGCATTATCTTTTGTAAGAAAACAGGAAGACATAATAAATTTAAGAACGTGGCTCGAAGAAAAAGGGATTAAAATTCCATTGATTGCAAAAATTGAAAAAGAAGAAGCTGTAAAGGATTTTGAAAAAATTCTTGAAGTCTCGGATGGAATTATGATAGCTCGAGGAGATTTAGGTGTGGAAATTGGAGTTCAACAGGTGCCGGTTATTCAGAAAAAAATTATAAGAAGATGCAATGAAGTTGGTAAACTTGTAATTACCGCAACACAAATGCTTGAATCAATGATTAAAAATCCAGTTCCAACACGAGCAGAAGTTTCTGACATTGCTAATGCTGTCTGGGATGGAACTGATGTGGTTATGTTAAGTGGAGAAACATCAGTAGGAAATTTTCCAGTTGAAGCAGTAAAAGTAATGAATCAAATATTGCTTACAACAGAAGCCGAAGCCGGGCATAGAAGAGATGTTAATTATCATATTCCTGATAATATTTTTGAAAACATGATTGATGCAAGTGGAGCAGCTGTGGTAAAAGCAGCCGAACAAATGAATGCTTCTGCAATTGTAATCTTCACACATCTTGGAATTAAAGCAAGTATTGTATCAAAATTCAGACCCGATGCTTCTTTGTTTGCAATCTCTGATAAATTTGAAACACTAAACACATTGAATCTTCATTGGGGAATTAAACCATTCTTTCTTGATAAAATTTATGATGAAGAAATTGCAATAACAAATTCAACAAAATTGTTGAAAGAAAAAAAATTGATTAAAGATGGCGATGTAATTATTTTTACAGCAGGTCAACCAATGGCAGATAAAGGCAGAAGAACCTGGATGAGATTTATTGTTGTTTGATTTTTATAAATAAAAGATTTGTTAAAATGACAGATAGCATTGATAAGGAAGGGGAAGATATGATTGAAAAATTAGAAAAGAAGAATTTGAAATTAGCAAAGTGGTGGCAATTAACTAAAAATAATAAAATCCTTTGCACATTATGTCCCCGCTACTGCACTATCGGAGAAGGTCAGGCAGGCTTTTGTTTCATAAGACAAAATATTGGTGGGAAATTATATTCAATTGGTTATGGCAGACCAACAGGATTTGCAATTGACCCGATTGAGAAAAAACCCCTTAACCATTTTTATCCGGGTACACAAATCTTAAGTTTTGGAACTGCAGGGTGTAATCTCGGTTGCAAGTTTTGTCAAAATTGGTCTATAAGCAAAGCAAAATTGGATAACACAAATTCACTTGAGGCTTCACCTGAAGATGTTGTTGCACTTGCAAAAAAATATCATGTCCCTTCAATTGCATTTACATACAATGACCCTGTAATTTTTGGTGAATATGTAATTGATATTTCTAAACTCGCAAGACAAGAAGGTATTAAAACTGTTATGGTTACTGCTGGATACATAGATAAAGAAGCAAGAAAAGAAGTTTATCAATTTATTGATGCTGCTAATGTTGACTTAAAAGCATTTACAGAAACATTTTATCACAAATTAACTTTTTCACATCTTGAACCTGTGCTCGATACATTAAAGTGGCTTAAGAATGAAACCGATGTTTGGTTTGAAATTACTACTTTGCTAATTCCACAGGAAAATGATTCTCCAGATGAAATTAAAAGTATGTGTGAATGGATATTGAAGAATCTTGGTGATAGCGTGCCTTTACATTTCACCGCATTTCATCCTGATTTTAAGATGAGAGACAAAGAAAGAACCCCACCTTCTACTTTGAGAATGGCAAGAAATATTGCTCTTAGTGAAGGCATAAAATATTGTTACACAGGAAATATTCACGATATTGATGGACAAACAACTTACTGTTCCAACTGTAAAAAAGAATTAATTGTTCGTGATTGGCATTCAATATTGAAATACAAAATGAAAGACGGCAAGTGCATTTATTGCGGTAATATTATTGAAGGAAGATTTGTTTGAAATGTCAGAAGAGTAATAACATTCACAGAAGGGCAAAAATAATTTTAAAAATTTTAGTGTATTTTTTCTTGATTATAAATATATTAATAAAAACTTTTCCTCTCTTTTGTTACTTATTTATTAACATAATAAAATGGGGGTATGTATGAAAAAAGTAATAGGTTCCTGCCTTTTAGTTTTAATGGTTGCGTTGATTTTTTCATCAACAGCATCAGCACAAAATAAGCAATTAAGAATTGGCAAAATCTTTGCAAAAGAAGAAGCCAATCAATTGTTCGGTAAACCTGTATTTTCAATTGCTGTGAAAAAAGATTTACTTAAAGCAGCTGTGGCAAAAGCTGATAAATACATTCTGCTTTCCATTAAAGGCAAATATCCAGTAATTCTTAGTGGTAAACGATTGCCATTGTTATTGGAAAATAATGTATCATTGCAACCCAATGAAAAAGCTTTTGTGTTCAGTAAAGAAGTAGTTGAAGAATTCCTGAACAGCAGTGACGACCCAGTAATTTATTTTGAACTGAGAGGGCTCTATTACAATTCGAACAACATGAAAACTCCAAGCTTAGAATCAGGTTCTACTTTATTTACTGTAAGTAATTCAAGTAATACTTTAGAAATGGCAACAACCTGTCCACCATTTTGTGATGATTAATGAATATAGTTGAACTATCAAAAATATTATTTTACACAAGTATAATAGTTTGGTTATTTCCACCTATTAGAAATTATAAAAGAAAGTATTTTCTTTACTTTGTCTTTTTGGCAATAAGTGATCCTGTTTCATTGTTATTAAGAAAAGTAGGACTTAACTCAAAGTATATTTCTTTTATTTTTATAATTTTTTGCTTTTGCTATTTATTATCAATTTTAGATAAAAGCGAAGTTAGACGTTATAAAAATCTATTAATATTCATTGTATTATTTACATTATTCTTAAATTATATTGTTAATAGACAGGATGTAATATTACTTACTTTCATAATTATTCATTGGATTATTTTCTTAATATTTTTCAAGCGGTTCTCAATTTTTTTAATAAATGA
>JARYLX010000369.1 GCA_029907415.1 Melioribacter sp. | reverse complement strand
TCTTTGAAATTTGTGTTATAGGAATAAAACATGAATGCATTTGTATAATCAAAATAGTTATAAATATCTTTCCCAAATCGTTGTTCTATATAAGCTCCTAAATAAGACTTTTCAAAACTTTTTAAAACTGATAATTGATGAACATAAAAATTTCTTGCAGCATCAGAGCCAAAAGAAATATAGTTCCCTGAGTAATTAATTGCCATTATATCAAAGTCATATGCAAGTTCATAATTCAATAAAAAAATAGATGTTTTTAATGCATACTTTGTTCTGAATGGATTATCATTATATTCATATTCTGTTGTTATACTGGAAGATAATTGTGCGTACTCATTAATTGACAAAAATAAAATTATGATTAATGTAAAAATTATTTTTCTGGATGGCATATAGGACTCGCTATTTCTGTAACATTATTAAAAAAGGGACTCCGAAGAGTCCCAATAATTTTATTTACCGCCTCTGTAACCTCGTCCTGCTTTGGTCTGAGTTCCAGTCTGAGTTTCTGTTTGTGTTCCAGTTTGTGTACCCTGATTTACATTGTTTTTCATTCCTTTACCCGAACCATATCCACCTTTTCCGCCTTTATTATTTAACCTTCCTTTTTTAGCATTATCATTAATTCCATCGCCATCAAGGTCTACAAATTTATTTCTTTGTAATTTTGGTCCTGTATAATCAGGGTCTAAACCGTTTGGAATTCCATCCCCATCATGGTCTGGTGCATTATCATTGTAACCGTCACCATTGTTATCAATAAAGTTTTTACCATGCTGTGCCGGAGGATTTGGTTTTGATTGGTCTTGAGTTTGTGCACTTACACTGATATAACTCAATAAAAGTGTAGCTGCGAAGAAAACTATTAACTTTTTCATTTTATTACTCCTTATGTTGTTTGTTAGTAATCATTAGTTCGCAACATAAGTATTAAAAACTATGCCAATTGTAAAAACTAAGTTTTTCATAAGAATTTCAAAAAAATCTAAAGATTTATAAGGAGTAATTGAACTTATAAGTCGAATAGTTCGCCCTTTGAGTCGAATAAGCCATTGGAGTTTAAAATTCCATACTTTTTCATTTTTCTCCAGAGTGTTGAAGGATTAATATTCAATTCCTTGGCAGTCTTAGTTCGATTCCACATATTCTTTTTCAAAGTAGAAATAATTAACTCTTTTTCAGTTTCTTCAATACTATTCCGAATATTTGTATCATTTGTAAAATTATTTTTGATTTGAACATTTCTTAATCTTTTAGGCAAGCAGTCAATATCAATTATATCATTGGTGCAAAGAACAAAGCAATGTTCAATAACATTTTCTAATTCCCTTATATTGCCAGGCCAACTATATTCCATAAGAAGTTCATATGCAGCTGAAGAAAATTGTTTGACGTTTTTATTGAATTTCGCATTGAATTTTTCAATAAAATGATTTATTAACAATGGCAAGTCATCCATCCTTTCTCTTAATGGAGGAAGATGAATATGAATAACATTTATTCTATAGAATAAATCTTCACGAAATCTTTTAGCAGCAATTTCTTCTAAAAGGTTTTTATTGGTAGCCGCAATTATTCTTGCATCCATTTTAATAGTTTTATTTCCACCTACTCTTTCAAACTCTTTTGTTTCTAAAACTCTAAGCAATTTAGTTTGAACAGCAATAGATAAATCTCCAATTTCATCAAGAAATAAAGTGCCTCCTTGAGCAAGTTCAAACTTTCCAATTTTAGTTTTTATAGCACCGGTAAATGCGCCTTTCTCGTGTCCAAATAATTCACTTTCAATAAGTGATTCTACAAACGCACTGCAATTAACTGCTATGAAAGGACCTGTTTTTCTTGAACTATTTAAATGAATTGCACGTGCGGCTAATTCTTTTCCAGTCCCGCTTTCGCCTGTAATTAAAACTGAACTATCTGTTTGTGCTACGCTTTCAAGCACAGAAATAATTTGTTTAATTTCTTTATTTCTGCCGACAATGTTTTCATACTTAAAAAACTCACTTAAATGTGCAGACAAATTTTTTATTTCTGATATATCCATAAAAGTTTCAACTGCGCCTATTTTTTCATTCTTGTTATTAATTAAAATATTGGAATTAACTCTTATAGGAATTTTCCTGCCACTTTTATGCAATATTTCTAATTCATTACCTATCATAGCTTTCCCTTTTTTAAGAGTCTGTTCCATATGACAACCATTTCTGCACAACGACGAATTAAATATCTCCCAGCATTTTTTTCCTATTGCTTCTGAAATTTTGTAGCCTGTAATTTTTTCTGCTGATTTGTTAAAAGAAGTTACATTCCAATCATTATCAATCGTAAATGTGCCTTCAATACTACTATTAAAAATAGCATCAAGCTTGTTTTTCTGATCTATCAACTCTAAAGTTTTTTGTTGAATCTCTTCTGCCAGCGTAAGCATCTCTTTAGTATCTCTAAAAACGAAGACTACACTTAAAACA
>JARYLX010000368.1 GCA_029907415.1 Melioribacter sp. | reverse complement strand
TGAAAATTTAGAAGATTCATATTTGATTTATAATACTAGAAGTGGTGCTTTTTGTTCAATTGAAAAAAAATATAAAAAAGAATTTGATGCAGAAGAATATTTTTCGCCAGAACTTGAATACTTAGAAAATAATCAGGAATCAAATTCAAAAAGAAAATATTTTTTATATGCAGGAATTGCAGTAATATTTTTAATTGCTGTTTATATTCTTTTTATTAAAGGAGACTCTAATATAATTGAAGAAAAGCCATACGAAGATGTATTGACAGACAGATATGAAATTGATTCATCAATTACAGAACAAAAATCACTGCAAAGGTCTGATAGTCTTAATTTATCTATAACTCCAGTAAAACTTGTTTGGTTAAAGGTATTATGCGATAATAAAGAAGTTTATAGACAAATGGCACCGGCTGAAAAGGTTCTTAATTTTAAAGCACAAAAAGAATTTTATGTAGTTGTTGGAAATGCTGGTCATGTTAAAATGAGTTTGAATAACAAACCAATAGCACAAATTGGTAATTTAGGTGAGATAAGGAATTATTACATTTCTGTTGATACAATAAGGTCATATTTAATTCCAGTTCCCAAAAAAGATGAAAAAGAATCCACAACAAAGAATTGAAGAATTAAGAAAATTAATTAAAGAGCACGATTATAATTACTATATTCTTGCTCAACCCACAATCAGTGACTACGAGTATGACCAGCTCGTAAATGAATTAATAAAGCTCGAAAAGGAAAATCCGCATCTCATTACACCTGATTCACCTACTCAGCGTGTCGGTTCAGATTTGACAAATGTTTTTAATCCTGTTACTCATCGTGTCCCGATGCTCAGTCTTTCAAATACTTATAGTGAAGAAGAAATGTATGACTTCGACAGAAGAGTAAAAGACGGGCTTCCAAAAAATGAAAAAGTTGAGTATGTGTGTGAACTTAAAATTGATGGAGTATCAGTAAGCTTAAGATACAAAAATGGACTGCTCGTTACAGCTGCTACAAGAGGTGATGGCACAACCGGCGAAGAAATAACGAACAATATCAAAACAATTCGGTCGGTTCCGCTTTCAATAAGAAAACCTGAATCAAAAAAATTGAATCTTGATGATATAGAAGTGCGAGGCGAAATTTATATGGAGATTGAAGCTTTTAAAAAAATAAATGAAGAACGAGAATTAAATGGAGAAAAAACTTTTGCAAATCCTCGCAATTTAACTGCAGGAACTATTAAACTTTTAGACCCACAGCTTGTAGCAAAGAGACCTCTGAAAATTTTTGTTTATTATTTATATTCTGAAACTGATGAATTAACAACTCACTATGAAAATTTAAAATTGCTGAGAGAAATGGGATTTCCTGTTAATCAAAATTATAAACTCTGTAAAGATATTGAGGAAGTAATGAAGTTTTGTAATGATTGGGAGGATAAAAGAGATACACTTCCTTATGAAATTGATGGTGTTGTAGTAAAAGTTAATTCATTAAAACAGCAGAAAATATTAGGAAATATTGCTAAATCACCACGATGGGCAGTTGCTTATAAATTCAAAGCAAAACAAGCAAAAACAAGATTAAATAAAATTGTATGGCAGGTTGGAAGAACAGGAACATTAACTCCAGTTGCAGAACTTGAACCAGTTTTTCTTGCTGGTTCTACAATAAGTCGTGCCACTCTTCATAACATAGATGAAATTAAAAGAAAAGATATAAGAGAAGGAGATGTAGTAATTATTGAAAAAGGCGGTGATGTTATTCCAAAAGTTGTTGCAGTAGATTTATCTCAAAGACCAAGAAATTCTCAAGAAGTCAAACTTCCATCGAAGTGTCCTGTATGTAATTCAAATTTATTCCGTCCAGAAAATGAAGTTGCTATTTACTGTGAGAATAATTTATGTCCGGCACAAATTAAAGGAAGGATAGAACACTTTGCATCTCGTGGTGCAATGGATATTACTGGATTAGGTGAAGCTTTGATTAATTTGTTTGTTGATTTGGGTTATCTTAAAGATTATTCGGATATTTATCATCTAAAAGAACATAAAGAAGAATTAATTCAGATTGAAAGACTTGGAGAAAAAAGTGTTGATAATCTTCTAACATCAATAGAAAAAAGTAAAGAAAAACCTTTTGATAAAGTTCTATTTGCACTTGGAATTAGATATGTAGGTGCTGGGGTTGCAAAAAAAATTGCAGACCATTTTAGGTCAATTGATGCATTAATGAATGCATCAGAAGAAGAGATTGAATCTATTCATGAAATTGGTCCTAGTATAAGCAAAAGCATCCGAAGATTTTTTAGCGATAACAATAATATTAAATTAATAGAAAGACTAAAGAAGGCTGGACTTAAATTTAAGAGCGAAGAAGTAAAAATTGCTTCAGATAAACTAAAAGGGAAATCATTTGTATTAACCGGAACACTTTCTTCAATGTCGCGCGAAGAAGCAAAAGAAAAAATATATGACACTGAAAACCC
>JARYLX010000367.1 GCA_029907415.1 Melioribacter sp. | reverse complement strand
TATTAAGTTAAAAAAACCTCCTAACAATATGCTTAAGCTGAACTGAGGGATTTTGCGTTTTGGGGAAAGTTCTTATTCTATTAAAGTTTTGCAGGTTTAAAAATGTTTTTCAGACCACTCCCTCAGTCAGCTTAGCATGGTCGTTAGAAATGGATGAAAAAAAGATAAGTGAACAATTTATTGTAGTTAACGTTAAATGTAATTATTTTAATATAAAATGAGGTGAAAAAATGTCTTATAAAGTTGGCGTCGTAATTGAAAAAGATGAAAATGGTTATTATGCTTATAGTCCAGAATTAGAAGGCTGTCAAACTCAAGGTGATACTTTCGAAGAGGTAATGAGAAATATTAAAGAAGCCATTGAACTCTATCTGGAAACATTACCTCAAAAAGAAAGAAAACAATATCTAAGCCAGGAATTATATACTACTTCAATTGAGGTCAATGTTGGCTAAATTTCCTCGTTTGACACCCAAAGAAGCTGAAGAATTACTTTTAAAAGTCGGATTCAAATTAATCAGATCCAGAGGTAGTCATCGAATTTATCAAAAAGGGCAAAAAAGACAAGTCCTTCCCTTCCATGCCGGCAGAATACTTCATCCCAAAATCGTTAAACAAATATATAAAGTAATAGAAGAATAAAGCCATTTCTAACTCTCGCTTCAACGCGATCCCGCATGTGCGGGACACGTTATACTTAATCGTTAGAAACATGATTGACAAAAAACATAACTTGAAATAAAACAGATGTGAGGTTATTTTTACAATGCAGGGTTTGATCATCGATCCAAATACCGATGAAGAGATCAATGTATCGGGGGGTCAGGATATGCTAAGGCATGTATCCAGATTTCTGTAGCGCCAATCTCCTTATGACAAACCCTGCATTATATTTATAGGCAATTAATCTTAGCCAGAAAAAAATAATACATACAAAAATAAATTGGCAAAATAGGAACACATAAAAAACAAAAATCAGTTTCTAACATGGGCTTTAAATCGACCGCTGGACTTGGAGGGTTTTGGAATGTCTGGCAATCAACTTAGAATTTTCGTGTTAGGAAAGTTTGGCAAGTACACGCCCGCGGCGCGTTAAGCTTGTTCGTTAGCCATAATTATAACAAAATTTCAGGAGAATAATATGAAATTAATTTCCATCGGGGCAGTTTTTTTTATTCTATCTTATTCTGCATTTACGCAATCAATACAAGAGGTTGCTGCTGTTTTGCCAATAAAATGTTCTGGTTTTGACAATGTCAATTTAAGTGATGTAATAACAGAATTGACACAAGACGCTTTTATAAAATATTCCAACTATAAAATAGTTGAGAAAAGCCAAGTAAATAAAATATTGAATGAACAAGGTTTTCAGATTTCTGGAATTACAGAAAATGCGGTTGAGGCCGGAAAACTATTAGCGGCGAACAAAGTCGTGGTAGGAAGTCTTGTAAAATTGGGAAATGAGTTGACTTTAAGTTTAAGATTAGTTGATATCCAAAGTGGAGAAGTATTAAAATCAGAAAAAAAATCAGCAAGAATTGAAATAGAAGATATAAATAATGTTTTAATTGATCCTACAGTTCAAATATTAGTATCAGAAAGACCAAAATCTATTATAACCATCTTCATAAAATCTATCACGGGTTTGCCTAATATGGATGTGTTATCCCCTTCAGATCCATGGTTGCAAGTTTATGTAGGTAACCGGTTAATAGGTAGAACCGATTTTATTAAAGATAATAATTCACCCCAATTCAACAAAAGATTTGAGATTACTGACTATTCAAATGAAATAATTAGAATAAAGGTTTTTGACCATGATGTAACTAACGACAAATCTATTGGTGATGTAGTTTTAAAAGAACCAAAATCAGGTTTATATCCTATTTTGTTTGAATCTACTGAAGGAACTGTGGAAAATCGCGGTCAATTAGAGGTTGTAATTGAAAAATGAAAAAGTAATCGCTAACAATTAGCTCAACTTGACCGCAGGAGCTGTGCGGTTTTTCAAGTTTCGATGTCCGCATAAAGTCTTTTGGTTACTCAAAGTCTGTGCACCGCAAGCCTGCGGCAAGTTAGCCAAAACGTTATAGCTGTAACGAAACCAACCCTGAAGTAAGATAAGATTTTAAGGTAAAGAACTGAAATGCAAATGGGCAAGCAAAGTGCAGTTTGGGTAGTGTTGGGAGACGGCAAGGTGGGTTCCACCCCACCTACCCAGCCTACCCCCCAAAGCAGGAACGAAACGAAAGCTTAAGAGCACAGGTTTTTTCAAAGGATAAATCGATGTTCGGTGGGTCACTCAAAGAGCAGTCCCGAAGGGTCGGGATGGGCACGAGAAATGGGTTGCATGGAGAGCGTCGCATCAGGTTGGGTGGAGTGGACCTAAAGTCCGGGCCTCGCAGTCAGTCCAGGCCATAACATGTTGCTTCAGTGGATGAAGGGCTCATTTCGAATGGGTTGGTTCAGTGCATTTTCCGAGCTT
>JARYLX010000366.1 GCA_029907415.1 Melioribacter sp. | reverse complement strand
AAATAATTGTAAACTGATGGTCTAGAAATGCCTGTAAGTGATGATAGTTTAGAATAATCAAGACGAGTGCATACTCTTGCTGCAACCATTTTAAGAAGATTATGTAAATTTTTTTGATCTCTTATATCTGCAATATTTTTTATGTCAATGTTTAAGTAAGAACTGAGAATATCATTTACAATATCTTTTTTATCAGATATGCTCTTTGATAATACAACTTCCGGGAAACCACCAAAACGAATAAATTCATCATAATATTTTTTTAACCGTTCGTATTCGGCAATTATAAATTTTTTCCATTTCTGTTTGCCAGAATATTCAATATCCCTGAAAGTTAAAAACTCTCTAAAATTTAGAGTATATAACTCAAAAACTTTTTTTCTGCCGGCTAAAGATTCACTAAATAAATTTTTAATATAATATGTACTTGAACCTGTAATAACAAATTTAATTGGATAATTGTCATAAAGATATTTTATTACACTTACTATATCGGGGAGCAGTTGAACTTCATCAATAGCTATTAAAGTTTTTTTAGTAAAGTCTATACCTCTTGCGCTTAAAGCAGTGATGATATTTTCATAGTTTTTTTCAGAAAAAAGTTCTCTATTATCTATTCGCTCAAGATCTATGTAAATCTTATTATTGGTTTCGAAGTCTTCGAGAAGTTTTTTGAGTAATGTAGTTTTGCCAGTTCGCCTTAAACCAGTTATAACCGTAATGTATTTTTTTTGAAAGATGTTCTTTTAATTCGGAATATATTAGCCTTTCTTTATAATAAACCATTTTTTCACCTCCTTACTATTTGCTAATGCTAATTTACAAATCGCATTACTATATGTAAAGTATATTTTACAAATAGTAAAAAAGTTGTATTATACTAAATAATATAAAATATAGGCATTAGATAAAAGAGGATAGAACACGGACTACAAAGATTACACTGAACTTGCCCGACGGCACATGCAGTTGCAAAATACATAAAATGTCTTCACCAAATGCTGACTGAATGAGGCAACCTGCCTGTGAAGGCAGGAGCGTTATGAAGACCCTCAGCCTAAGTAAATTTTACAACATTTTTATTCGTTCGATATGGTAATAATTTATTTTTCAACAGCCTAAGCAGTTAGGTTTTTATCTATGCAAATCTGCGCTTGTACATTTCATATGGTTTCTCACACTCATACAATTTATCAATTTAATTATATTTGTTACTAAATAATCTGACTAATCTGTTAATTTGCTAATTTGGTAATTAAAATGACCGGCACTCAAATCTCATATTACTTTGTTTGTCATAGAAAACTCTGGTTATTTCTTCATCATATAGATATGGAACAGACTTCCGATATTGTGTCGCTTGGTAAATTTATTTCTGAATCAACATATGAACGAAAAAAACATGAAATTCATGTTGAAGATGATGAAGATGTGATTGTTATTGATTTTTATGACAGCAAAAGAAAAATAATTCACGAAGTAAAAAAATCAGATAAAATGGAAGAAGCTCACATCTGGCAGGTGAAATTTTATATTTATGTTCTTGAAAAAAATGGAATAGAAGGAGTCACCGGCGAAATTGATTATCCAAAATTACGACAAATAATTTCTGTCCAATTAACTGATGATGATAGAAAAAAATTGGTGGATATAAGAAATGAAATTAAAAATATAGTTCAACAAAAAACTCCACCTGCGGTAATTAATAAACCATTCTGCAAACAGTGTAGCTATTACGAATTGTGTTATGTGTGAATTAATTGTAAAGTCTATAAAATTAGAAAGTTTAGAAAGATTGGATAGATTAAAAACATTTTAAAAGTTTTCTAATATCAAAATAGATAGGTAAAATATACAGGAATAATTTTTTGTAATCAGTCTAATATTATTATAAAATTGAAGGGGAGTGAATTATGAAAGTCAAAACATTTGAAGAGATTAGAGTATGACAGGATGCGAGGGCTTTTGTTAAAGAAATTTTTTAATCTAAATGCATCTTATAAGTTTAAGATAAATTATAGATTAAAAGAGCAAATTCAGCCAGCAGCGTTTCGATATTGAAAAATATTTCTGAAGGCTTTAAATAATAAAGAATTCATAAAGTTTTGTTATACTCAAAAGAGTCTGCTGGTGAAATTAGAGCAATGCTGTATGTTGCATTAGATATAAATTATATGCCAGATGAAGAATTCAAAAAATATTACACAAATGCTATAAACTTTATAACTCAAATTGCCAATTTCATTACATATTTTGGAAAAACAACTATAAAACACAGAATGGACATAATAAAAAGTTACTTTTTCTGAGACCAATAAAATTTTTCAATCTTTTATAATTTTTCTTAATTTGTTTTATAATTCATAATCTTTCTAATTAAAAAAAATGAAACGCAATTACTATATCTTTAGCAGCGGCAAACTAATTCGAAAAGATAATACTCTTTACTTTGAACCGGGAGAAAACAAAGAACCCGAAGAAGCAGAAGCTG
>JARYLX010000365.1 GCA_029907415.1 Melioribacter sp. | reverse complement strand
TGCTTTTTCTAATTTATCATCAGAGCATATCAACTCAATTTTTACTTTTGGTACAAAATTGATATTGTATTCTGTGCCACGATAAACTTCTTTATGCCCTTTTTGTCTTCCGTAGCCTCGAACTTCTGAAACTGTAAGTCCGGCAAAGCCTGCTTCGCTTAATGCTTCTTGAACCTCATCCAACTTATGAGGTCTTATTATTGCTTCTATTTTTTTCATAACAACCTCTCAAAATAATTTTTTATTAATTAAAAACTAAAAGATAAACCTAATGAAATTGTATTTGAAGTTTTTGCAATACCATTTTCTTCGATAAATATTTCTTTATTAGCACTATCCAATCTATATTCAAGTCTGAATACTAATGCATCTAATTTGAATGTAGGTACAACTGTAAAATTGAAAGTTTTCAAATCAGTTATTCCAGTTCTTGCACCTTGTTCATCTGAGAAATATTCAGCTCGTAATCCAACATCAAAACCTTCACTTAATTTAATTACAGGTTGAATTCCAAAACCCAACCATTTTGTATCTTCATCATTAATTTTTTCCATCCCATAATTAAATTGGAAATTAAGTGCTACATTAGAAATTAAATTTGTAATACCAGTTATATCAAAAGAATTTCTTGCATTATTTGAATTAATCTGCTCTGCACCATATGAATATGAAAAACCTACAGAGAGAGGATTCCCTAAATTTAATCCTAACCGCGCTATAATGGTTTTATCCTTATTGTTATCTACAAGTAAATCCCAGCCATTTACAACTCCAATTTTTATATCAACCTCTGATGATGGTATATAATTAACATATCCACCAACATGAGTGAAAGGTTCAGCTAAACCAAAAAGATAACCACGTGATATTGTTGGATTACTCGGTCCTTCAATTACTTCAATTCCTTCAAATGTTACAAATTTGCCAGCTGTAAATTTCCATTGGTCATTAAATGAATAAGTTAAATAAGCTTCTTGTAGATCCACAGCAATAGGACCTGCTCCAATAGCTGTTTGATGCAAAATTCCATGAACACCTGCATCAGTTCCAAAATCTATTTGTGCGTTATAAGTTAATTTATCGGAAGAATTACCTGTTAATTCAAAATGAATATTATTAATTGCTATTTGATTTGCTTTTGCATCATAAGAGCGCAATGAATTAACAGTACTTTTACTCAGGTTATAATTATATGAAGTTTCCATATAACCATTTAAAGATAATTTAGAATTTTGGGCAAAATTAAATGAAAATGTTAAAAGAAGTATTATGATCAAATTATATATAGTTTTCATTTTATCACTCCTTTTTGTTTACTATTTAGCAACTTTTTCAAATTCTGGATATGCTTCCATTCCGTGTTCGCCAATATCCAACCCTTCAATTTCTTCTGTCATTGATACTCTTATACCAAGTAGTTTCTTCAAAATCAACCATACTACAAAAGAAATAATAAATGTAAAAGCTCCAACTGTTATTACTCCTATCAATTGATTGGTAAAAAGTTTAATACCGCCACCAAAGAATAATCCATTGCCAGTTGTTCCGGGCATAAAAACATCTTGTGCAAAAAGTCCAACTGCTAAAGTTCCAAACACTCCATTGACTAAATGAACAGATATAGCTCCAACAGGGTCATCGACTTTGATTTTATCAAAAAATATTACTGAAAAAACAACGATAACACCTGCAATAGCACCAATTATCAAAGAACTCTCTACACTTACAAAAGCACATCCTGCGGTTATAGCAACCAGACCTGCAAGACAACCGTTAATTGTCATACTTAAATCTGGTTTACCAAGGACTATCCAGGCTACAACAGTAGAACTTAGTAAACCAGCAATAGCAGCACTATTAGTTGTAACAACTATTCTTGAAATATTATTTACATCAGCTGCCATAGTACTGCCTGGATTAAATCCAAACCAACCGAGCCACAGGACAAAAACACCGATTGTTGCCGATGTCATATTATGACCGGGGATGGGATTGATTTTGCCATCTTTATATTTATTTAAGCGTGGACCTAATATAATTGCTCCTGCAAGTGCAGCCCAGCCGCCAACAGAATGAACAACAGTAGAGCCTGCAAAATCCCAGAAACCTAATTGAGCAAGCCAGCCTCCTCCCCAAATCCAATGACCTGTTATTGGATACATAATTGCAACTAAGATGAAAGAGAAGATAATGAAATCAATATACTTTATTCTTTCTGCTACTGCTCCAGATACAATTGTTGCAGCAGTTCCAGCAAATACAAGCTGAAAAAAGAATTTTGCAAGAAGTGGCACTGTTGCCCAGCTGATTGCAGAATAAACTCCAGAATAAGCATCACCTGTTGCAGGACTATTATCCGCTCCACTTAAACCTATTAATCCTTTATAACCTATAAAACCATTTCCATCTCCAAACATTAATCCCCAACCAATAAGCCAGAAGGCAAACGATGAAATTGCAAATACAATAAAATTCTTTGAAAGAATATTTACTGTATTTTTACTTTGTGTAAATCCTGAT
>JARYLX010000364.1 GCA_029907415.1 Melioribacter sp. | reverse complement strand
GGCAAAGTTTATATCGATTTAATGAATGCTTGTGATTATTCAATTGACAATTTCAAATTTATTGATTCTAAAAATGTATTTGCTGCTGGAGCTTCTTACGGCGGTTACATGATTAATTGGATTTTAGGTCATACTGACCGGTTCAATGCTTTAGTTTCACATGCCGGTGTTTATAATTTAGAAAGCATGTATGGAACAACAGAAGAATTGTGGTTTCCTGAGTGGGAATTCAAAGGAACTCCATGGCAAAACAGAGCATTGTATGAATTGTGGTCACCTCATCGTTATGCAGATAATTTTAAGACGCCGACATTGGTAATTCATGGAGCAAATGATTTTAGAGTGCCCGAAGGACAGGCGTTTGAACTTTTTACAACTTTGCAACGAAAAGGTGTGCCGAGTAAACTTCTTTATTTTCCGGATGAATACCATTTTGTAACCAAGCCGCAAAATTCTATTTTGTGGTGGAATACAATTTTTGATTGGTTCGAAAATTATAAGGAGAAATAAATATGTCGTACGAATTCTATGACAGAGACCTTAAAGAGCTAAGCACAGTAAGTTCAGAAAAAGAATTTGAAGAAAAGTCAAATTACATCGAAGAAAATTTGTGGACAAAATTAGAGCGTGTAGGAAACAAAATTCGTTTTGCTAAAGACATTAAAGCACTCTACAGATATATGAAAGATAAGAGTGTTGCATGGTACCGGAAATCAATTGTTATAGGTGCATTAATTTATTTCATAACACCAATTGATGCTATACCAGATTTAGCACCGCTTATTGGTTATCTTGATGACTTAGGTGTTATAACAGCAGTAATAAAATTTCTCGGGCATGAGTTAATGCAGTATTATGAATAAAATTTAATATGTAAGTATTGAGTTAAACTACTTTGGTGTTAGAAAAATTCTGTTTTAGAATTTATCTTGATAAAGCATATAAAAAATTTATGCTTGATAAAAAATTTTCTTGACATTTTGCCCCCCCATTATATTTGTAACAAAATTGTTAATGTATAGTTAGAGGGAGCTATATAATGACAATATCAAAGGGCAAGCACTTCTGTAAATATAAGTTAGTCAGAAAATATAATTGTGAGCTTGTTTCATTTCTTATAATCCTAAAGATTTGATAGCTGTTGTATAAGTTAACCTGTTAGAATGGGGATAACTAATCATAGGATTATTTTTGAGGTATAAAATTGTAATAAATATATTGATAATTGTTTTTATTTCTGTATACAATAAATTCGAAAATAAACTTCCCCTTTTATAAGAGGGAAGCTAGTATAAATAAGAATGAAATAAATGGAGGGGCATATGAAAAAACTATTTTTTTTATCAGCATCAGTAATAATTAACTCAAAAATAGTAAAATTTCTTGCTCTTACTTTGTTTTTGTTCCTTATTTTGTTTAATGTAAACTTACTAATAGAAGAAAATGGTTGGAGTATTAAAGTTGTAAACGAACTATTTGCATTACCAGAAAATGATGGTAGCGGAAATAATGGAGGAGGTGGTAGTACAATTTATTATTATAGGTTAGATCCGACTTGTCTTAAACAAACAAGAGTTACTTACACTTTTGTGCCTTGGCCACCTTTTTATGAACAAGTAGTAGAATTTATTTATGGAACAATGACAAGATGCATTGTAGGCGGCAACGAATTATGTTCCCCTTCTAGCTGTCATTAAATTAATGTTCGGGGAGGTTTTCTATAAGATTTTTTACAAAACTTATAGTAAACCTCCTATGGTTTTATAAAAAAAGTTAGAATTTATGAAAAGCTTATATAAATATTTCATACTTTTTTTAATAATTACTTCATGTGGACCAAAAGAAAAAGCCTCAAACTCTTTATCTATTTATTTCAAGCTCAATAATGAAATTATTAAACTGAGTGATATTTCAACTGTCTATGACATAATTAAATTGAAAGATGATTCCTCAAATGTAATTGGCAATGTAGATAAATTGATTTGCAGAAATGGAAAAATTTATACCTTAGATTCATATGGTTCTAAGTCGATTTTTGTATTTGATGAAACAGGTGAATTAATACTAAAAATAAATAATGTAGGGAAAGGTCCTGGTGAGTATTTATATCCTAATGACTTTGATATAAATGATTATAATGGAGAAATTCATGTACTCGATACAAATCACAGGAAGTTAATAGTTTATAATAAAAAAGGTGTTTATGTAAGAGAGATACACATAAAATTCTCGCCTTTTTCTTTTGCTGTAACAAATGATGGGAAATACATTTTTTCTTTAGGGAATTATCCCAATGATAATTTGAAAAAAATTATTATTACCGATTCAAATGGGAACATAATTAAATATTCGGAAAAAGTTCATATTAACTCAGAATTTAAAAATCTTATGCTGGGAGAACAAAAGGAAATACATCATATCAATAATAAAATATACATTACTCCCTCACAACAAAATAAAGTATATATTTATGCTCAAGATGAAGTAGCTGAGAAATATACACTTGATTTCGGAAAGTATAATTTACCTAAA
>JARYLX010000363.1 GCA_029907415.1 Melioribacter sp. | reverse complement strand
CAGAAGAATACGATAATATTTATACGAAAACAAGAACCAGTAATTTTACAACGCCTACAAAAGTTGACCTCCCATCTGAACCTTATGCATTTTCTAATGTCTATAATTATCAGGATTTCTTATTGATTCTTAATAATCAAATTGCTCTTTATAAAAGTACTGGACAAACATTTAATCTTGTATCCTTTAGATTAGATCCTGTTGTTCAGGTAAGAGGATTACTGTCTATTAATCAATTACAAAATGCTATTAGATTATCAACAAGTAAGAGAGATAAAATTTGTGTTATAGAAAATAAAGTCCTTGTGTTATTAGTAAGAGGAAGCTTAAAAAGCGTAGTTGATTTAATTACAAATGTTCAAAATAACTTGCCAAGCAGCGATCCGACTTATTTAAATGCTGTTCTTGATTATATCACAATATTTAATACAACAATTGATGAAAGATTTGAAAATGCAGAATCGATGATGGAATATGTTTTATCAGCTGAGACTTCTTCAACACATGCTTACCAGCCGCTAAATAAATTTATAGGGTAATGATTTACCGTGTTAAAATATTTTTTACAGTTCTATTCTTTTTCTCATCAATTTTATATCCTCAAATAAAATTTGATGGTATTAAGCGTCAAGCTTTATTTTTAATGAACGAAGGAAGATATGGAGAAGCAATTGACCAATTGAATAAATTCATTTCTGCAAATCCACAACTTGCCGAAGGTTATCATCTGCGAGGTCTTTGTTATGAAAAAACAATTCAGTATCAATATGCTGTTCTTGATTTAAGAAGAGCAGAAAGACTTGACCCCAAAAATGAACAAATAAAAAAAGATCTAAATCGAGTTATAGTAATATGGCATCAACAACTTTATCAAAAAATTGAAGGACACAAAAGAGACATTGCAATAGACCCGAAGAATCCATTCAACTATCTTGAAATTGGTAAAGCATATAGATGGCTTGAGGAATGGGATAATGCTGAACAATGGTACGATGAATATTTGAAAAGAGATGATAATGCCTCGCCTGATGAAATAATCAGATATACAGAAATTCTTGCAAAAACCGGCTCAATTTCAAAAGGTGAAAAAATCTTAAAAAAATATGTAGAGCGGTATCCAGACGACTGGAGATTATGGAGCCGATATGGTTACTTTACACTTTGGTTAGGGAAGTATAAAATTGCAGAAAATGCTTTTCAAAAAGCACTCGAAATAAAACCATATTTTAAAGAAGCTCAGGATGGATTGGACATAACACGTAATCAGGCATATTTGCTTCAATATCAACCGAGGTCATTTGAATATGTTTATCCAATAGATAGATATTACAGAGAATTAAAACAAAATCCAAACAATGATAAAATTAGATTTGCTTTAATAAAAGAATTGATTGCTGCCAATCGTTATGAAGAAGCTTTCCAGCAACTCCAATATCTTCAAAATAAATATTCTGATGATGAAGAATTTAAATCACTCTATCAAAAAGTAACTTCATATCGCGACAGTACATTTAACTCGAATGTTGAACTTTATACAGGAATGCTAAAAGAAAATCCTGAGAACAAAGAAATTGTTGTTAAACTTGCAGAAACTTATGCAAATCTTCTTTATTATGATAATGCAATCGAAATATTAACTGAATATCTTAAAGACAAACCTGAAAATGAAGATCTTGATGTTCGTTTCTTATATGCAAAATATTGTGCATGGAACTATGAATGGGAAAAAGCTATCGCTCAAATAAATAAACTTTTAGAACTTGACCCAGAAAATTTGGATTATCAATTATTAAGAGCTCAAATTGCTGTGTGGACAGTTCTTGATTTGGACCTTGCAGAAAAATATTTACTGAATGTAATTAAGTATAGACCAGAAGAATTGCCTGCTTATCTATCACTTGTTTCTTTGTATTCGTGGAAAAAGAATTTTCCTGAAGCAAAAAAGTATCTTGATATTGCAAAAAAAATAGACCCAAGTAATCCAGAAGTAGTTAGTTCAGAAAGTAATTATGAACTTCATTTATCTGCTTATGAGGAAATTAAAGTATTTGAAATTCGTGCAGAAGCTGAAAAGCTTTTTATGGAAGGAAATTGTAATGATGCAAGAATTAAATATGAAGAATATTTTTCAAAAAGAACCGGCCCATCCAGAGATGAATTAATTGAGTATGCAAATATTCTAACATGTGCAGAAGATTATTCGAAAACAATTGAGATTTATGATAAATTGCTTTCAGATGAATTTGATTTTAAAATTGCTCTTCAACGTGTAAATGTTATTTATCTTAATAAAGATAGTTTGAAAGCAGTAGAAGAATTAGAGAAATTAAGCAGAAATGATTCCATAGATATTGAATCAAAAATGGATTTAGCAAATACTTTTAGTATAATTGGTCTTCCAGCCAAAGCAGATTCAATTTATCAATCACTAAAAGATAGTTTGAAAACGCCTGAAGAATTAAATCTTCTTCATGAAAAACTTATAACATTAGGCAGTTCTTATATAAGGACAAAACAATTGGACAGAGCAGAAAAGATATTCG
>JARYLX010000362.1 GCA_029907415.1 Melioribacter sp. | reverse complement strand
CGTTGCATGTTAGAACCCATAAGCGCACGGTTTGCATCATCATGTTCAAGGAATGGAATTAATGCCGCAGCTGCACTTACAATTTGAGCAGGTGCAACATCCATGTAATCAACTTCTGAAGGAGGAACAATTGGGAATTCGCCTTTATGACGGCATTTTACTCTATCGAGAACAAATCTTCCTTGTTCATCAAGAGGAGCATTTGCCTGAGCAATAATGTATTCATCTTCCTGATCTGCACTTAAATATTCAATTGTATTTGTTACCCTACCATCTTTAACTTTTCTATATGGTGTTTCTAAAAATCCATATTGATTGACGCGTGCATAAATTGTAAGAGAAGATATAAGACCGATATTAGGACCTTCTGGAGTTTCAATCGGGCAAAGTCTTCCATAATGAGAATGATGAACGTCACGCACTTCGAATCCTGCTCTTTCACGAGTTAATCCTCCTGGACCTAAAGCTGAAATTCTTCTTTTATGTGTTAACTCAGAAAGTGGATTCGTTTGATCCATAAATTGTGAAAGTTGATTTGTACCAAAGAATGCATTAATAACACTGGTTATAGTTCTTGCATTTACCAAATCCTGTGGCTGCATATTTTCATTATCACGCATATTCATTCTTTCTTTAATAGTGCGAGCCATTCTTGCCAATCCAACATTGTACTGCTGCATCAATTGTTCGCCAACAGTTCTAACTCTTCTATTCCCAAGATGGTCAATATCATCAACGCTCACATTTCCATTTTTAAGCATGATAATATTTTTCATAATAGCAATAATATCTTCAACTGTTAGAACATGAATATTTTCATCAACATCCAGACCCAATTTATCATTCATTCTAAATCGGCCAACTTCGCCAAGGTCATATCTTTTATCATTAAAGAATAATTTATCAAGTAATGCAATTGCAGTTTCTAAATCTGGAGCTTCTCCAGAACGAAGCTGACGATAAATTGCATAGAGAGCTTCTTCTTTAGTTTTAGATGTATCTTTTTTAAGTGTATTTATAATTAAATCCTGCTCGTAGGATGTTTCTGCACTAATTAATTGAATTTTATTGAGTGATGATTTTTTAATGTTGTCTATAATTTCTTCTGTAAGCTGAGCATCTTTTGAAACATAAATTTCACCTGTTTGCAAATCAATAATATCATTAGCAGCAATTCTTCCTGAATGTTTTTCAGCATCTAAATGTTTAACGGGTACTTCTTCTATTAAATTGAATAAGTTAAGAATCTGTTCGTCGGTTTCGTAACCTAATGCTCTAAGCAAAGTAGTAGATGGAAACTTTTTTCTTCTATCGATATACACATATAAAACATTATTAATATCGGTAGCAAATTCTACCCAGGAACCTTTAAATGGAATTATTCTTGCCGAGTAAATTGGTGTTCCATTTGGATGAAATGTTTGTGCAAATGCTACTCCAGGCGAACGATGCAATTGGCTTACTATTACTCTTTCGGCACCATTTATAATGAAGGTGCCTCTTTCAGTCATATAAGGAAGATTGCCAAGATAAACTTCCTGTTCAACTGTATTGATATACTCGCCTGTTTCATCATCTTTTGTAGAAAGGCGTAATTTTGCTTTTAATGGTGCTGAATAAGTTAATCCTCTTTCTTCACACTCAGCTATAGAAAAGCGAGGTTTTTCAATATAATATTCAATAAAATCAAGGCGATAAAATTCTTTATTATCAAGAATCGGGAAATTCTGATTAAATACTGCCTGCAATCCTTTATTTTCTCGCTGTGAAGGCGGCACTTTTGCTTGCAGGAATTCCTCAAATGATTCAAGCTGAATATTCAATAAATCCGGGACCTTCAACACATTGGTAATCTTCGCAAAGGATATTCTCCCTGTGCTTTTGTTAATTTTTTGTTTTTCCAAAGCCTAACCTCCAATGATTTTATTAAATTCTTTCATTTTTATAATGAAAGAAAGTGGTAAAACGGAAATTCCATTTTACCACTTTAGATTTATCAAAAAATTAGTTGATAAAAATTATTTAATTGTTACAGTAGCGCCAGCTTCTTCTAATTCTTTTTTAATCTTCTCAGCTTCTTCTTTAGATATACCTTCTTTAACTGGTTTTGGGGCACCATCAACTAAATCTTTAGCTTCTTTAAGTCCAAGTCCTGTATGAGCACGAACTACTTTAATAACATTAATTTTAGTTGCACCAGCATTTTCGAGAATTACATCAAATTCGGTTTTCTCTTCAGCAGGTGCAGCTGCAGCACCAGCAGCTGGAGCTCCAGCCATTACAACAGGAGCAGCAGCTGTAACTCCAAATTCATCTTCTAATGCTTTTTTTAATTCTGCAGCTTCTACTAATGTAAGAGCTTTAATTTTTTCTACAATTTCAGCAATTTTTTCTGACATTTTATTTCTCCTATTAATTAATATTTCCTAAAAAAATTTTAAGCCGCTTTTTTCTTTGAGATTTCATCAATAACACTTACTAAATCTCTCATAACAGCATTAATTGCTCCAACAATGCCTGAAGAAGGTGAAGCAATACTTCCGATTATACCGGCAATAATTTCTTCTT
>JARYLX010000361.1 GCA_029907415.1 Melioribacter sp. | reverse complement strand
GTCAACAGTAAAGAACTAGAAAAACTACTTAGCAAAATCATCCCTGCTGTTCCAACAAGAACTCCAATGAAGATTTTAGAGAATTTTCTTTTTGATATCAAAGATGGTTTGCTAACAGTTTATGCAACAGATCTTGAAATATCTTTAAAGTCATTTTTAAGTGTTATTTCTGATGATAATGTAAAATTTGTAATACAAGCACATCATCTTTATAATTTAGTAAAATCATTGAAAGACACAACAATAAATTTTCTTCTTCAAGAAAGTAATAAGAAAATAATTCTGACTACAGATACAGGTAAGTACTCTCTAAGTTATCTGGAAGCAGAAGATTTTCCAGAAATTCCTTCATTAAACGATAGCAAAGAACAGGATATAAATGAGATTTCCATTAATGGCGAAGAATTAAGAAGTGCAATAGAAAGAACTGCATTCGCAATGAGTAAGGAGGAAATTAGACCAGCATTATTAGGAACACTTTTTGAATTTTCTGATGATGGGTTAAGATTCGTAACAACAGATGGACATAGGCTCGTTAACCTTTTGAGAAAAAACATTGAAGCACCAGTTAAAAAACAGTATGTAGTTCCAGAAAGAGCAGTAAATGTGTTAACAAAGATTTTAGATGAAAAAGAAGTAAAAGTCTATTTCACAAATACCTATGTATCTTTTAGGCTCAGTGATATAGAATTAATTTCCAGACTAATTTCACATAAGTATCCAGAATATCAAAGCGTAATACCTTTAGAAAATGAATATTTACTAAAGATTAATACAAAAGAATTAAATGAATCAATAAAAAGAATGATGTTATTTTCTACATCTAACACAAGAAGAGTAAAGTTTAGTTTAAACAAAGAATATATAACTATTTCAGCAGAAGATGTAGATACAGGATCTGCAGGAGAAGAAAAAGTATCTTGTGAATATTCTGGCGAACCGATGGATATTGGTTTTAATTCTCAATATATGAATGATATTTTAAGCCATCTTTCAGATTATGAAGAAGTTTTATTTAAATTACATTCTCCAACAAAAGCAGTTATAATCGAGCCGGCAGAAAAAAAAGAAAATATTGAACTTATGATGTTGCTTATGCCGGTAAGAATAAACACATAAAATGGTTCTTAAACAAATTGAGCTGCAGAATTTTAGACTTCACAAAAATACATCCATTGAGTTCTCTGATAAATTAAATCTTATTATTGGAGGAAATGGGCAAGGAAAAACAACTATCTTAGAAGCAATATATTACTTGTGTACGACTAAAAATTTACATTTATCTGCTGAAAGTGAAGTAGTTACTTATGATGCGCCATATTTTGAAATAACAGGGAAGTTTATTGATTTGACGGAAGAAAAAGCACGACTGACTTACGATATTCAAAAAAATAAAAAAATATATTATCTCAACGAAAAACAAATTAATTCAGCTGCAGAAATCATCGGGAAATTTCCTGTAGTATCTTTAACACAGTCAGACCATTCAATTACACAAGGTGCACCAGCAGATAGAAGAAAATTTGTTGATTCTATTATTTCACAAATCAGTCAGGTATATTTAAAAATACTTCTCGAGTATTCAAAAATTCTTAAACAACGATCATTAATCTTAAACCAGATTAGAGAAAACAAGAATGTTAATCTTTATAGTCAACTTGATGTATGGACAGAAGCCTTAATTAAAAGGGGTATAGAAATTATTAAACAAAGGAAAAAATTTATATTCGATTTTGATAATTACCTAAAAGAAGCATATAAGCAAATAATGTCAGATGAAGAAATTCCAGCAATTATTTATTCTACACAAATTAATAGTGAAGAAATCAAGGAAGAAGAATTTAGAGAAATACTAGAAAATCAAAAAGAAGAAGAAATAAAAAAAAGTATGAATTTGATTGGACCGCACAGAGACGACTATATTTTTTATCTGAATGGAAAAGAATTAAAAAGGTATGGTTCACAAGGACAGCATAAAACATTTCAAATTGCACTAAGGTTTGCACAATTCTTTTATATACATGAAAAGATTTCAAAGTCGCCTATTTTTTTAATGGATGATATATTTGGCGAACTTGATAAATATAGAGCAGAAAAAATCAGCAGGTATCTTCCAAAAGTTGGACAGGCATTTATAACTATGACGGACTTAACCAAAAAAGAAGAACTTGGTGATTTATTAGATACACTTTTAATAAAAGTGGAAAATGGGAAAACGACAATCATTAATTAGTTTTAAAAGTATAAACGATATCTTGCAGACGGAAAAGGAATTTGAGAAAATTAGGGAGATAGCAGAAAATTATAATATTGCAGAAGAGTTTGTTAATATTTTTCCTGAGTTAAAAGAAATAGCAAAAGCAAAAAAAGTGGATAAGCAAACTTTATACTTGAAAGTAGAAAACTCAGTCTGGAAAAGTGAATTGAATTTTCAAAAAAATTTATTAATAAAAAAAATCAATAAATATTTTGGCAGAGAAGTAATAAAAGCAATAAAATTTTTATGAGGACAAGAAATTATGACTAAAGAAAAAACAACACCAACAGCAGAATATACTGCTAAAAGTATTAATGTTCT
>JARYLX010000360.1 GCA_029907415.1 Melioribacter sp. | reverse complement strand
AATAAATTTGAATTTTATTACAAAAGTTACAGAAAAAATTTATTAATCATATTCTATAAAAATATTTTTAAAAAGTGAGAAGATTAAATTTTTTTGTTGTTTTTTAAAAATCGAAAAATTAGATTGTTGTTTGACTAATAACAATTAGGTTGATTATTCGAATCAATGGATAATCATATTTTTATTAATAATAATTACTCTACCAAATTAATTTAATTAACTAATTCCATTAACCAAAAAGGGGTGTGTATGAAAAAAGTAATACCACTTTTATTGCTATTTGCTCTAATACCAACCCTTCTTTTAGCTCAAAACACATTCAGAATAATGGGAAGGGTAACAGACACACAAGGGGAGCCGCTTGTAGGAGCAAATGTTTATATTAAAGCTTTCAATATTGGAGCAGCAACAGACCTTGATGGAAAATATTCATTTGAAGTGTCTAAAGACCTCGCGAAAGGTCAGCAGGTTGTTCTAAGTGTAACTTACGTTGGTTACAAATCACAATCAGTTAATATCATTCTTACAGGAAATTCTATTGAACAAAACTTTCAATTAGAAGAAGATATTTTTGAAAGTGAAACAATTGTAGTAACTGGTATTGCATCAAGGACTTCAAAATCGGTGTCAGAAATTGCAGTCTCAAGAATTCCTGCAGCTGAATTAACTGCAGTTCAAAGTTATCAAGGTATTAATCAATTATTAAGTGGCAAAGTAGCTGGCGTTCAACTAAAACCAACTTCTGGAAATGTTGGTGGTGGATTCAGCTTTTTTGTTCGTGGTGGAGGTGGATTAAACGGTGATGAACAACCAATGATTTTTGTTGATGGAATTAGAGTTGATAATACAGAAATTATTGGCTATGGAAGAGGCGGACAGGGATTTAGCATTCTTGCTAATCTAAATGTTCAGGACATTGAAAAAATTGAAGTATTAAAAGGACCAGCCGCAGCGGCAATGTATGGTACAAATGCTTCCAACGGTGTTGTTATGATTACAACTAAATCAGGAAAGCTAATACCTGGTTTAGGTAGAGCTGTTTCTATTGATTACAAATATAACTTTGGAATCAACACTCCTTCATTCAAATATAAAGCTGAAGATTTTCTTTCAGTGAAAGATAATGACAGAGCTAATAAAATTTATAAAGATGGCTTCATAAGAGACCACTTTATTAGTGCTTCTGGCGGTACGGGAATATTAAGATATTATGCATCTTTCCAGAATCGTATTGAAGAAGGAATACTTGACCCAATTAAGGGAGATCGTAAAACTTTCAAAGTTAATGTAGCAGCTTATCCTGCAGATAATTTAAGCATGAAATTTAATACTGGCTTTGCATATAATTACATGCAAGCACCAAATAACGACAACAACATTTACGGGTATCTCGGTAATACACTTTTAGCATTATGGGCTTTTACAGATAGTGCTGCAGTTGCAAATTTCCAAGATAAAAACAATAATAACCAATTTCTTGGTTCTTACAGTATTACATGGTCACCTATTCCGAACATGGACGTAAATGCTTCTGTGGGTATGGAAGATTCGGATTGGAGACAGGACCAAATCTATCCAGCACAATATAGATATGGAACAATCAATAAAGGTTCAAAAAGAATTTATAACAGACACTATAGAGGTTTCACTTATGATTTGAATGCTCGTTATTCCTACGATATAATTGAAGGATTAAGAAGTACCTCAATTATTGGTACACAAATTTCAGACCGTAGAGTTCAAACAAGTTATATGAATGCTGAACAGTTTGGTTCTCAATACATAATGAACATCGGATCAGGTGCTACAATAAGAGAATATAACGAAGGCGCAGCTCATAATCGTGATGCTGGTATTTACTTCGAAAATGATTTCTCTTATAAAGATACTTATTTCTGGACATTGGCAGTTAGAAGAGATTATGCAAGTGCAGTTGGACGTGAAGCTCCAGCAATTACATATCCAAAAGCCAGCTTTGCTCTACGTCTTGATAAAATGTTTGAACTTCCAAAAGAAATTGATTTATTGAAATTAAGAGCAGCTTATGGTGTAAGTGGTCAATTACCAGCTAATGATGATGGTATTCCATTGCTATGGTCTGCTGTAAATGCTGGCCATGGAATCGGTGCAGTATTAAATGCAATTGGAAATGAATCAATAAAACCAGAAGAAATAAAAGAAATTGAAGTTGGATTCGAAACAGAGTTTTTAAATATGTTCTCTCTTGAATTTACTTATTTCAGACAAAATGCAAGCAACTCAATTGTCGACAAACAGAATGCTCCTTCAACAGGTCTTACTGCAAGTGCTGTTCCATTTAACATTGGTGGTATGAAAAACTGGGGCTTTGAATCTCTGTTACAATTTAACCCAATTAGAGGAAAAGATTATAATTTATCATTCTCCTTCATCTGGAACTACCAGAACAACGAAGTAACTGATTTAGGCGGTGCACAACCCATATTTGACGGCTTTGATGTCAATGTTATAAAAGAAGGTATGAGAAAACATGAATTCTATACATGGAAAACAAAAGGAGCTAAATTTGATGCAAATGGTAAATATATTGGCGTTGAAGCTACC
>JARYLX010000035.1 GCA_029907415.1 Melioribacter sp. | reverse complement strand
ATGCAGGAAATCCCTTCGAATGTTATTCCAAAAGTTAAATCAAAAATTGAAGCTATAATCGAAAATACTCTGCCAGGTATTGAGAAAAAAGTAATTGATTCTACTTCAAGTTCTATTACTTACAATTTTTCAGACCCTCAAACTGCAGAAGTTATTAACAACCGATTGTTCGAAGCCGGATTTCAAACTGCTAAAGTTTCTGAAGAACCAACAAATACAGGTGTTGTTGTTCGACTTGGTATTGCTGACTGGATTAAAGAAAATTTTTCTGAAAAATTTGTTGACAATCCTTTCAATGTATTAAAAGAAGATAAAGTTGGACCAAAAGTTGGTAAAGAATTAAAAACTGATGCAGTAATAGCAGTAATGCTATCTTTGGTTGTAATCCTGATTTATCTTGGTTTCAGATTCAAATTTGCTTTTGCATTAGGTGCAGTTATTGCCCTTTTCCATGACATTTTAATTACACTTGGATTGTTTGCTATTTTATATGGAGTAATACCTGGATTAAATCTTGAAATAACAGTTAGTGTTGTAGCTGCTTTTCTTACATTAGTTGGTTATTCAATCAACGATACTGTTATTGTTTTTGACAGAGTAAGAGAGCAAATGAAACTTCACAAATCTTTACCGCTCGAAGAAAATATGAATCATGCAATTAACAGAACAATGAGCAGAACTTTAATAACTGTTTTCACAACTTTATTAACAATAATCGTACTCTTAATTTTTGGCGGCGAGGTATTAAGAGGTTTTGCATTCGCATTGTTGATTGGTATGATTACAGGAACTTACTCATCAATCTTTATTGCAAGTGCATTTGTTCTTGAAATGGCAAATAGAACAAAAACTAAAATTGAATTTTAATTTCTCCCTTTAAGAAGGGGTTGACTAAAAAGTAGGTTTTTAATTAGAACACAGACAACGCAGATTTAACAGGATTATCACAGATTTTAGAAATTAAGAAAATTACATTTTAGTCAACCCCCGTTAATTTTATTTAACCTTCATAACTAAACAAGTTATATCATCACTTTGTTCGGCTCCATTAATGAATTCACTTACACTCTGTTTTATTTTATCCAAAATTTCTTGTGGTTCTGATTGAGAATTTTTTATTATCAATTTTTCTAATCGTTCATCTGAATACTCATCAAAATTTTTATTCATTGCTTCTGTAATCCCATCAGTAAATAGAACAATAACATCTCCGCTTTTTAATTCAATCTTTTCGGAAATATATGGAATCGATGTTGGCAGAAATCCAAGCACCATACCTCCCTTTTTCAATTTATAAATTTTCCCTTCTCTTAAAAGCAAAGGAGGATTATGCCCTGCATTAACATATGTCAGCTGTTTATTTGAATTATCAAATACACACCAGAAAAATGTTATGAAACTTCCCATTGTTGTATTCTCTGCTACAAGATCATTAATCAAATTAGTCGCTTCGTCAAGTGGAAGTTGTTGTTTACAAATTGATTTTAAAAATGCCTGTAAATTAGCCATCAAAAGTGATGCTGGAACTCCCTTGCCCGATACATCTGCAATTGCTATTAGAATTTTATCATCATCAAGTTTTACAATATCATAGTAATCTCCGCCTACAATTCTTGCAGAAATATTATATGCTGCTAAACTTAAATTCGTTAACGAAGGAATTGTTTTAGGTAAAAGATTTTTTTGAATGCTGCGTGCAGTTTCTAAATCTCGTTCCATTCTTTGCTTCTCTATCATTTCCTGAAATAATCTTGTATTCTCTATCGAAATAATTGCAAGATTTCCAAGTGAGTATATAAATTCAATATCAGATTTTGAATACGGGAGATTATTTTTTCTTTTACCGAGCAATATTAATCCTTTTGTTTCATTTTTAATTTGCATGGGGACAACTAATTCAATACCTAAATCAAAAAGCTTTTCATTTTCTTTCTGTAAGTCTTGTCTAATTACAGGTTTATCAAATAAATTTATATTGCATTCTTTTAATGAATCATTTAATAAATTTTCATTAAAACTATTTTCTAAAAAAGAATAATTTTTTCTATCATAAATAACAATTGCATAATTCGAAACAAGCATATGTCCAATCAGAGTATACACCAGTAATCTGCCAATTGCTTCAGGCTGAAGAATTCCGCTGAATTCTTTACTCAAATCAAAAAGTGAACTCAATTGATTTACCTTTGTATCAAGTTCACGATTAACTTCTTTTAACTTACTTACTATCAAAGAATTTTCAATTGCAGTTGCACCCACATTTAATATAGTTTTTAAGAATTCAATATCATCTTCTTCATATTTCTGGCGGATTAATTTTTTGCCCAATAAAATTAATCCTTTAATTCCCTGAGAAGATTTAATTGTTTGTACAACTTCAAAATTATTTTGTGTGACAAATTCATTTAATTTTTTGCTCGATGAAATTTCTTCCAAATTAACAGAGGGAAATAAATCAACAACTTCTCTACTCACACCTTTAAAGGCTTTGACTTTAAGAACATTATTGTCGTCCAACAAAGCTATTAAACCTTTTGATGTATGAAATTTTCCGAGGCAAGTAAGTAATATATTGTTTAATGCAAAATCGAGGTCAAGGCTTGAATTTACGAGATTGCTAAAATCAACAAGTGCAGAAAGATTTCTTAAAGCTGCATTACTATCAAATTTTTGCATTCCTAACATTCTAAATATTTGACTAAAACAACCTGATTTCTATTATCAGAAAGAGTGGAATATTGAACTTCGTCCATAAGTTTTTTCATTAAATACATTCCCAATCCACCAATTTTCTTTTGTTTATAATATTCCTGAATATCAGGTTCTGGTACAAGTTCGGGATTAAAATGAAGACCATTATCAATTATTGTTACAATAAATTTACCATTATTTACTTTTATTGAGAGATCAATAACCCCATCAGGTGAATAGTTATAGGCATGTTTAATAATATTGGTACATGCTTCGTCAACCGCAAGCACAATTTTTTCAATTGTGTCATCAGAAAATTTACACTCCTCTGCAGCCTGTCTTGTAAATTCTCTTACTCTGGACAGATTCTCAGTAGTACTATTAATTATCAGTACTTTTTCGAAATTTTTATTTAACTGGTTCAAGATTTTTCCTGTTCGATAAACTTTTTAATAGCTTCTTTTTCATCTTTATAAAATTCATATAATAAAGGGAATCCGAGTAAGTCAAAAATGTTGTAAACATTATCCTTTAGATTAGAAAATTTAATATCACCATTATTTTGACGCATTGTTTCAATGTATGCCATAAAAACTCCGAGCCCCGCACTGCTTATATAATTCAGTTCGTTGAAGTTAACGACTACCTGGAATTTTTTTTCTTCGAGTAGTTTATTAAAAACATTTTCTAATTCCGGTGCTGTATGAGCATCAAGATAACCTTTAACATCAATAATGCTTACTGATTCAAAACAACGGAGATTCACATTAAAATCTGCCATTCATTACTCCATATTGTTTCTTGATTTGATTTATCAAGATTTTAGTATTTACATTTATAAAAATAATTAGTTTTTATCGGAATACCATCTAAACAAAACAAGTGTAATATCGTCATGCTGAGTATTGTCCTTTGAGAACAATGTCAAATCCTTGATTATTTCATTCGAAATTTCATCAAGAGTTTTATTACAATTTTTTTGAATTATCTTTTCAAATCTATCGTAACCGTAATCTTTATATTCAGCATTTTTTGCCTCGGGAATTCCATCGGAATAAAATGCAATTATATCACCATTTTTAAGATTAATCTTCATTTCTTTCAACGAGTTTGCAAATCCATTTGAATAATCCAATCCCAATCCCAAACCTGAAGGAAGCAGTCTTTCAACTTTTCCTTCAGAACAATAAATTACAGGAGGATGACCTGCTCTTACAAAATTAAGAATTCCATTTTTTTTATCTACAATTCCATAAACAGCTGTAACAAAGCTTTTACGGTCAAGACTATCTTTAAGCACATCATTAATTTTTATTAATAATTCTGTAGGCGAAATAATTAATTTTGCAAGTGATTCAAAAATACCTTTTATTTCTGCCATTATAAATGCAGCAGTAATTCCTTTGCCGGAGACATCTGCAACTACAAAACCCAATTTATTGTCACCCAGTTCAAAAAAGTCGTAATAATCCCCTCCTACTTCAAATGCAGGGATAAACATAGCAGTAATTTTTAATTGTTCGGATTCCGGGATTTTATTCGGTAAAATTCTTCTTTGAATATCTCTTGCAACATCAAGTTCTTTCTCAAGTCTTTCTTTTTCAATTGATTCAGCTATCAATTTGGCATTTTCAAGAGCAACAGCAGCATAATCTGCAAAAGCCTGAATTGAACGTTTGTCCTCTTCGTCAAAATTTACTTCGTGACGTCTTGCAGCAAAAAGGTAGCCGCTGATTACACCATGAACTTTAAGTGGTGCAATAGCAATTGATTTGTAATTTAAATTTTCTCCGCTATTAATTTGATTAAGTAAGTTACTATCAAGTATATAAACACCTGTTAAAGGTTCTTCTTTTTGCAGAAATTTTTTTGTTAATCTATCTGCATCTACATAAGCAATATTATTAACAGAATTTAATTCAAATTCATCATTATATTTTGTAACAAGCCATGCTGCATATGAATTACAAACTTTAGTTGTTATGGAAGTGACTGTATCTGCCAATTCTTTGAAGTCAAAAACTTGTGTAATCAATTTTGTCAAATCCATCAACGAAGAAACTTCTTCAGATTTTCTGTCAAAAGCTTCGGCAGTTGGCATATGAAATAATGTTGTGAAGAATATAATTCCAAAGTATATCATCCCATAAATCATAATTAAACTATAAATGGAAACAAATCCCGAAGAAAAATTAGAAAGAAAAACTTTAGCAGGAGTATTTTCACTTAATAAAGAATAATTAACTCCAAAGAGAATTGACAATACAATTGAAATTATCAATAAATATGTTTTTTGCCTTTTTGAAAGAAATGCAATCCACGATACTTTCAATGAATTCAAACATATTAAAACAATTGAAACGACATAAAAAGCATCATGAATAAAATCGAGCGATAAGTTGACCTGAGATAAATCTGAGAAAAAAGTTATTGCAAAGAAAATTATCATTGTATTGAAATACAATGATTGGTCTTTAACCTGTCGAAGAAAAAAAAGCGTTCTCAATGTAGAAAATATGTAGATTACAGCAACAATAAAAACAAAGTCGATTGCTATAGAAATTAAAGAATTAAAAACATCAGCATGATAATTTTCCTGGATTTTTCTTCCGAAAAGAGAATCTGTAACTGAAATAATAAAGAAAATTAAAGCAGCAAGAATTCCTGAATTTAGAATTAACGAAAGTGGTGATTCTTTTTTTGTTTCGACAATTGAATTCATGTAGTGATATAAAAAATAAAGGACACCAAAAACCAGCACTTCGTTAATCAAAAATAAAATCAAAGAATTATGAATAGGAAATATCAGATTATAGATTACAAGTAAAATCGAAATTATAATTGTGTTTTCTAATCTCTTGGCTAATGTTGTTCTTAAATTATTTGTTATCATAAAAACTTCTTAAACTCATTTTAGTCTCTAATTGGTTTTTTATATTTCCTTGTGGATTTATAAACTGAATCTGAATATTTCTTTTCTAATTGTTTACCCAAGGAATCCATCTTTTTGCCAAATTCTTCCCAATCTTTCTGCTTTGCTGCCATTTCAAGTGCTTTGTTAACAAATTCAATTGGATTTTCAAAATTAAGTTGAATTTCATCTTTCAACTCATGCTTTTGCTTTTTCAGCAACCTCTCTTTTTTGTTAATATCTTCCAAAAATTTATTAACAACTTTTACATTTATACTCTCTTTAATTACTGGCATAATATCATTTAATTCAATCGGAATGGTTATCTTAATATTATTCGAATCTACACTCGAAAAATATTTTGGAACTTTTTTATTCCTTTTATTGAGCGATAATTCAATATTAATCTCTTTCAATTTTTTATCAATAACATGCGACTCGATATTACCATCTAAATCTAATTTTATTTTGTTTGTATCAAAATTAAATGATTTTTTAAAAATTGTATCTGGTGTAATAAAAATATACTTATTATCAGGCTGCATTTTTGATAATGAAATTATCTCCTTAAAATTTATATTCTTTGGTATGTTCAACCTTTTGTCAGCCAAATTACGATTTATTTTCACAAGGTAATTTATTAAATCAGCTGTAATAATTTTTTGCAGTTCTGCAAGTTTTGGATTAATTGCAATTGTTTTGTTATCATTCATCAGGATTGATAAAGATATTTCTTTTTTATAAGAATTAAGAATAGAATCAACTTTTTCCTTTTCATTTTCATTTAATTCCATGTATTCGACAAACTTTTTATAATTCTCTGTGTTTTTATTGTATGGAATTTTTTTTATTTCAAAAACTTGTTGATTATTGCCTTTATCAGAAACTATGAGCACTTTATCATTTTTTTTATCTACAGGAATAGTTCTATACAAAGCAAAATTAAATACATCCTCATTCGTAATTTGAGAACTTGAGAAAATTGGCCTTAGATTTTCCATATAAAACGAAATTAAATCTTTTTTCCCCTTTTCTATTAAATCACCAACATTATCTTTATTATGATGAAAAAAAATCATTAACAAAATTGTAAGAATAATAATTGGTAAAATCGGCAGATATTTTTTCAGGAATGATTTTTCAATATTTTCACTTGAATTTTTCACATCAAAGTTTCCATTCTTTCTGATATGGTTCAAGAATAATTTTTAAGCTTTCACGAGCTCTAAATATTCTTGATTTAATAACACCTACCTCAGTACTAAGCTGTTCAGCAATTTCTTTGTAACTTAATCCATCAATGTCTCTAAGAATTAATGGTATTTTCAACTTCTCCGGCAATTTATCAATTGCTTTTCTTACAAGCTGTGGAATATCAATATTTTCTGAAAATGGACCTGTTGGATATTCTCTATCAGAATCTCCAAGTGGAACAAAAATACTTCTAACTTTTTTCTTTCTTAAAAAGTCTCTGCATTTATTAATTGTTATTCTATATAACCATGTAGTAAATTTCGATTCGAATCTGAACTCTTTTAATTTGTGATAGACACTAATAAAAACTTCTTGAGAGATATCATCAACATTTTCAGCATCCCCAAGAGTAATAAAGACCAGATTACGCACTTTTTCTCTATGTTTAATAACAAGTGTTCTGAATACAGACTCATCTCCAGCAATAAAATTTTTTATTAATTCAAAATCTTCGTCTTCAACATTTGATATTTTGGACTTTTCTTTATATTCTTCTAAAGTCATGATTTTAGACGGTAAATAAAAATAATGTTTTATGAATAAAAAAAATTTTCTTAAACTCTATCATGGTAAATAAAATTATTTTATTTTTACAATAAGATTCAATAACTTAACTACCAATATAAATATTTGTTAATCATTATATCCAACTGTAACAATAAATTGTATTGAAAATAAAGGAATAAATAATCTTCGGGAGAAATTATGAAAATAAAAACTTATGAAAAATACGGAGCTGTTGTAATTGAGCTCAAAGGAAATGTAATGGGAGGTCCAGAAGCTCAGGAATTCAGTGATCTCTTACACAAACTCTTGGATGAAGGCAAAAAAAATGTTGTTGTCGATTTAGCTGACTGTAAATTTATGAACAGTTCAGGTTTAGGTATGCTAATAAGTGGATATACAACGATGAAAAATGGCGGAGGTTCTTTGAAGTTGGCTAACGCTACCGAGAAAATCGAAAGCCTTTTAGTTATTACAAAATTAATAACAATATTTGAACACTATTCATCAGTTGATGAAGCAGTAAAAAGCTTTAGTAACTAATAATTAACTCCGGAATTTTCCGGAGTTTTTTTCCTTCCTATCAATTTAACAGGAGTTAATAATGAGTGTTACCATTGTCGTTGGAAGTCAATGGGGAGACGAAGGTAAAGGTAAAATTGTCGATATACTTTCTGAAAGATATGATATCGTTGCAAGATATCAAGGCGGTGCTAATGCAGGTCATACAGTCCAAATTGGAGATAAACAATACATTCTTCATCTTATCCCTTCAGGGATTTTAAGAGAAAATGTTATCTGTGTTATTGGAAACGGAGTAGTTATAGACCCAAAAGCATTGCTTGAAGAGATTGAACTTCTTGAAAGTAATGGAATAAATATTAAAGGAAGATTATATATCAGTCACAACGCTCATCTAATAATGCCTTATCACAAACTTCTTGATTCTATTAGCGAGAGTGGCGCTACAAGAATTGGAACAACGGGAAGAGGTATTGGACCGTGTTACATAGACAAATATGCAAGAAAAGGAATCAAGATTGTTGACCTTTTAGATAAATCTGTTCTTGAAGAAAAAATAAAATTTAACTTAGAAGAAAAAAATACACTGCTTAGAAAAGTTTACAATCATGAAGAACTGGATGTAAATGAAATTATCAAAGAATATCTTGAATTCGATAAAAAAATTGACCAGTACATTACAGATGTTCCTACATATTTGAATAATGCAATATCAGAGGGTAAATCTATCTTACTTGAAGGGGCACAAGGAACTTTGCTTGATATAGATTTTGGAACTTATCCTTATGTAACTTCCTCAAATCCAACATCAGGAGGTGCTTGCACGGGCACAGGAATTCCTCCAACAAAAATTATGTCCGTAATTGGAATCGTAAAAGCTTATACAACGAGAGTAGGATTTGGACCTTTTCCTACTGAACTTACAGATGAAGAAGGTGAACAATTAAGAAAAGTAGGTGCAGAATATGGAGCAACTACAGGAAGACCTCGCAGATGCGGCTGGTTTGATGCTTTCCTCTTAAATTATTCAAGAATGATTAATGGAATTGAAAGAGCTGCAATTACAAAACTTGATGTTCTTAGTTTCCTCGAAGAAATTAAAGTTTGCGTTGGTTATGAAATAAATGGTAAAAAATTAAAAACTTTTCCTACTGATGTAAATCAGTTAATGAAAGTAAAACCAATTTATGAAACTTTACCTGGATGGAAAAAGAACATAAGCAATGTTAAATATTATGATGACCTCCCCAGCGAAGCTAAAGATTATTTGACCTTTATTTCTGAACAAAGTGGTTTTGAAATAAGCATAATTTCTGTTGGACCAAGTCGTCAACAAACTATAGAACTCTAAGTTATTTCTAATTATTTATTAAAAAAGTATATCTATGAAAATCTTCAGAGGCTCACTTGCCTTGAAATTAAAGATAATGTTGCTTATCATCGGTACTCTAATTGCATTAGGGACATGGTTTTATACACAAAGTCTAGTTAATAAATTACAAAAAAGAGAAAAAGAAATTGTTGAATTATATGCTAAAAGTCTTGAATACATAACAAGCACAAGTTCACCAGAAACAGATTTAACATTTATTTTTCAAAATGTAATTCAAAGAATTGATTTCCCTTTAATTTTAACTGACGAGAATAATGAATTAATATCAACTGAAGCGGGGATTGGTTACAAAAATATTGATATCAAAAAAGGATTATCTCAAAAACAAATCAAAAAAATATTAAGAGATAAATTAGAAGAATTATCAAGCAAACACTTGCCGATAAGTGTTAAAACTCCTGATGGAAAAGTAATTCAATACATTTATTATGGTGATTCTGAGATAATTGAAAAGTTAAAATACTATCCGTATTTACAAATATTATTTGCAATATTTTTTCTTTTAATTGCATACTCAAGTTTCAATTACATTAGAAAAAATGAACAAAGCAGTATCTGGGTTGGGATGTCGAAAGAGACAGCTCATCAATTAGGTACCCCTATCTCAAGTTTACTAGGTTGGAATGAAATATTAAAGATGAATTTTGATAATCCCGATAAAGTTCTTGATGTAGCTGAAGAAATTAAAAATGATTTGAATCGATTAAATAAAATTGTCACACGATTTTCAAAAATTGGTTCCCTGCCAGAATTAAAAGAAGAATCACCATATGAAATTATTCAAAAAATAATTCACTATTTTGAAAGACGAATTCCACAACTTGGTAAAAATGTAACTCTTTCAGTTAGGGGTGATAAAGATGTAAAAGCAAAAATAAATGCTGAATTGTTTGAATGGGTAATAGAAAATTTAATTAAGAATGCACTCGATGCAATTGAAAACAAAGAAGGTAAAATAGAGTTCAATATTGCATCTTCGAAAAAATTAATTAGTATTGAAATCTCAGACACTGGAAAAGGTATAGAGCATAATAAACGGAAAGAAATTTTCAAGCCGGGTTATTCAACAAAAAGAAGGGGCTGGGGTTTAGGTTTAAGTCTTTCTAAGAGAATCATTGAAGATTATCATAAAGGGAAAATTTTTGTAAAAGAATCAATTGTAAATAAAGGAACAACTTTCAAAATATTATTAAAACGATAATGCCTTTAATAATAAAATAAATCAATTAGTTTTTTAAATTTGTTTTATTAAAGAATTATTAACCTTTTAATTTATTTTTAAAGAGAAAATTTTTTCCTTTGCATTTTGTAGATGATTATTTATATTTGCAATAGAAATATCCCTTGACACGAAGGAATTGCCCTCGTTCCTGAGTGTCTATAACCCTCCTAATAGAAGCATATCGAACTGGTATGGTGTCGCCCTCAGCCATACCAGTTTTTTTTTATCTTATGAGATATTATTTTTATGGATTAATAATCTGTTTATCATTTACTGGAGAATCATAATGTCTAGTTACCAAAAGAAAAGACCCTCGTGGGATGAATATTTCTTAAAAGTAGCAATGCTTGTTTCCGAACGCGCAACCTGTCCTCGTATGCATTGCGGTTGTGTAATCGTTAAAGACAAACAAATTTTATCAACGGGCTACAATGGTTCTATACCTGGAGATGAGCATTGTGAAGATGTAGGCTGTATGATAGTTGATAATCATTGTGTTAGAACAATTCATGCTGAAATGAATGCTCTTCTTCAATGTGCTTTACATGGTGTAAGCACACAAGGAGCTACTGCGTATATTACAAATATGCCTTGCACGAATTGTGCAAAAGCTCTTATTGCTGCAGGTATTAAAGAAATTGTAATATTTTCTGATTATCATGATACATTAGCTGAAGAATTTTTTGCAAGAGCTAAAGTAAACATAAAAAGATTGCCCATGCCTGATAAAGAAATTAATTACGATTTAGAAAATTATTCTTCAGCTAAAAAATCAAACAAATAGATTTTTTGATGTTTATAAATTTTGATTGCTTAGGAATAAACTTTACTGTAAATAAATTTTAAAAACAGTATATTCATTTTAAAATTTTATTAAATATGAAGATTACAAAAGAAAACTTACAGAAATATTTTAAACCACAATATTTTTTAAATCGTGAATTAAGTTGGCTGGAATTTAATAGAAGAGTACTTGAAGAGGCTCTCAATCCTAATCTACCCTTATTAGAAAAAATTAAATTTATCTCAATCTTCTTTTCAAACCTTGATGAATTTTACATGATTCGTGTTTCGGGACTTAAAGAACAAATAAGAGCAAAAGTTTATGAGGCATCAATAGATGGCTTAACTCCAATTGAACAGCTTCGTCAAATTGAAAGTATATTAAAACCAATGTTAAATCAAATTTATGATTACTGGAACAATTACATAATTCCTGAACTTAGAAAAAATAAAATTTTTATTTGCGATATTGATGAACTTACCAAAGAAGAAAGAGAAGGATTAAATAAATATTTCATAAAAGAAATTTATCCCGTTTTAACACCATTAGCATTTGACCCGGGAAGACCATTCCCTTACATTTCAAATCTTAGCTTGAGCTTTGCTATTTTAATTAAAAATCCAAAAGGTGAAAAACATTTTGCAAGAGTTAAAGTACCTAATATATTACCCCGTCTTTTAAGAATTGATAAAATAATTAAAACAAAATCACTTAATTCTAACGGTGTTATCAAATTTGTATGGATTGGAGATTTAATCAAATCTAATCTTAATATGCTTTTTCCTGGTCTTGAGGTTCTTGAAGCATACAGATTCAGAATTACAAGAAATACCGATCTTGAAATTCAGGAAGACGAAGCCGATGATTTACTGCAATTAATTGAAGAAAATATTCGTCAAAGAAAATTTGGTTCTGTAGTTCGACTTGAAGTTGAAAAACAAATGCCTGATTATATGATTGATACATTAATTGAAAATCTCGAAATCACACGGGAAGATTTGCATATAATTGATGGCACTTTAGGTTTAAGTGATATAATGCAGCTTTACGATTTATCTATGCCTCATTTAAAAGATAAACCTTTTTATCCTGTAACACCTTTAATTTTTGATGAAGAAGAAAATATATTCTCTCTTATAAGCAAAAAAGATATTTTAATTAATCATCCGTACGAATCGTTCACTCCAGTTGTTGATTTTATTAAAGAAGCATCTCGTGACCCTGATGTTCTTGCTATAAAACAAACTTTATATCGTGTTGGCCAGAATTCCCCAATAGTAAAATATTTAATTGAAGCTGCTGAAAGGAAAAAACAGGTTGCAGTTTTAGTTGAATTAAAAGCAAGATTTGATGAAGAGAATAACATTTACTGGGCACGTGAACTTGAAAAAGCTGGTGTTCATGTTGTGTATGGTTTGGTAGGACTAAAAACACATGCCAAAATGACACTCGTTGTTCGCAAAGAAGCAGAAGGCGTTAAAAGATATGTTCACTTATCAACGGGAAATTATAACATCGAAACAGCAAAAATCTATACAGATATTGGTCTATTCACAACAGATGAAGAAATATGTGCGGATGTTTCAGAAATTTTTAATTATCTAACCGGATATTCAGAACAAAAAGAATATAGAAAATTATCTGTTGCTCCAATTAATAAAAGACAAACATTTCTTGAATTAATTGAAAGAGAAATTAAAAATGTAAAAAATGGTGGGAAAGGATATTTAATATTCAAACTCAATTCACTTGTAGACCCACTTTTAATAGCAGCATTATATGAAGCTTCTCGTAATGGTGTTAAAATTGACTTAATAGTTAGAGGTGTATGTTGTCTAATTCCTCAGATACCTAATTTAAGTGAAAATATAAAAGTAATAAGTATTGTTGGAAGATTCTTAGAACATAGCAGAATTTACTATTTTTACAATAATGGTAATGAAGAAATATACTTAAGCAGTGCTGATTTAATGCAAAGAAACTTAGACCGAAGAGTTGAAATTACTTTTCCAGTAAAAGACCTTGAGCATAAAGAATTTCTAAAAAAACATATTTTAGATACATGTCTGAAAGATAATGTCAAAGCAAGAGTTTTGCTTCCAACAGGAAAATATGTTTTTAATCACCCTGTTTATACAGAACCAATTTTAGACCATCAAGAATACATGATGCAACTTGCAATTTCTAATTCGAAAAAAACAATTACTCCTGAAATTAATAATGTAAAAAGTATTAGAAAAAGTTTATAGATTATCAATTCTGAGTAAATGATTTTAGAAAGTAATTAGGTATCCAAACGAATCATTAAAACTTATCCAAATAAGAACCAAATTCTTGTAACAATAAAACAAACTGAGATTCCTAAAATAATTGGAAGAAAGGTAGAAATTAATGCCCACTTAATGCTATTCGTTTCTTTATAGATTGTAAATATTGTCGTTGAACAAGGATTATGAAGTAAACTAAATAGCATCAAATTAATTCCTGTTAAAGTGGTCCAGCCACCCGCTTGTAATAAAGCAGCTACATCAGAAATATTTTCCAGTTCAAACATAACACCCGCTCCTGCACCTACACCTGAAATTTTTGTTGTTAATACTGTAAGCATCAATACTGTGGGTATTACAATCTCGTTTGCAGGTATTGCAATAATATATGCAAGAATAATTACACCATTTAATCCAATCAAAACAGCTGCCGGATTAATCCAGTTAATAAAATGTTCTGCCAGACTGATATTATTTATATTAATATTTGCTACAAGCCAAATTACTGCCCCGGCAGGCAATGCAAAAACTACTGCTCTCCACAAAACAAATATAGTTCTATCAATCAATGATGTATAAAGAATTTGTAAAATTTTGGGAGGACGATATGGAGGTAATTCCAGACTGAAGGCAGATGCTTCTCCTTTTAAGATTGTTCTCGATAAAAACCATGAGACAATCAAACTAAAAACAATTCCTAATATTGCAATACCTACAACAGAAGCAGCTGAAATTAATCCTGCTAAATAAGGGGGCGCTAGACTTCCTAAAAAAATAGAAGCAATTAAAATTTGTGTTGGCCATCTCCCATTACATAGAGAAAAATTATTTGTAATTATTGCTATTAATCTTTCACGAGGACTATCAATTATTCTGGTTGCTATTACACCTGCAGCATTGCAGCCAAAACCCATACTCATTGTCAACGCTTGTTTTCCATGAGCTCCTACTTTTTTGTAAAGACTATCCATATTAAATGCAACTCTTGGCAAAAAACCAAAATCTTCCAAAAAAGTAAACAAAGGGAAAAATATTGCCATTGGCGGAAGCATAACACTAACTACCCAAGCCATTGCAAGATAAGCTCCATCAATTAATACCCCGCTTAGCCACCATGGAAAATGTAAATCGAACGCTATTCCTTTAAGGAAAGGATGGACTGTGTCAACGAGTAACAAAGAAATCAATTTTGATGGATAATTTGCCCCTACAACCGTAAGCCAAAATACAAATGCAAGAAGCAAAAACATTATTGGGAAACCAGTCCATTTACTTGTAACAATTTTGTCTATGAATCTATCAAAGTCAAATTTTTGCTTATCTCCTTTTTTAGATATAACTTTTTGAGCAATTTCTTCTGCATTTTTGTAAATAGATTCTATAATTAAATCATGCAATCCATCTCCAAATTGCCATCTAAGCTTATTTGCAGTTTCAATTAAATTTTCTTTATCCATAATCAATTCACTCCATGTTTATACTGAAATATTTTCTGATAGCTTTATGGTTCCTATTTCACCTGAACGAACTGCATCAATAATTCTTTGGTCTCCTTCAAGTAAACGTAATGCAATCCATCTTGTATTATTAATGTTGGGAAATAATTCTTGAAGTTT
>JARYLX010000359.1 GCA_029907415.1 Melioribacter sp. | reverse complement strand
TAATTTTGACTAACATTATGTGTAAAGGAATGAATCGTTCTTTGATGAATGTTGTTTTAGGAGGTTGGGAATCTGCTGGGTCAACCGGTCCTGCAATTTCATCGACAACTCAAAAAGGACAGGTTAAATCTGTTGATGCAGAGGAATTAGCAATGATTTTTGATGCAGCTGAATCTGTTATTATTGTTCCGGGTTATGGAATGGCTGTAGCACAAGCCCAACATGCTGTAAGAGATTTAGTAAATGTTCTTGAAGCAAAAGGGAAAAAAGTTCGATTTGCAATCCATCCAGTAGCTGGAAGAATGCCCGGCCATATGAATGTTCTATTGGCTGAAGCACAAATACCATACGAAAAAATGCTTGCTATGGAAGAAATTAATGATGATTTCCCGAATACAGATATAGCTTTTGTTGTTGGAGCTAATGATGTTGTAAATCCAGCAGCTCGGCATGATAAAAACAGCCCAATTTATGGGATGCCAATTTTAAATGTTGATTATGCAAAAACAGTTGTAATAAATAAAAGGTCATTAAATGTTGGTTATGCAGGTATTGATAATGAATTATTCTTCTATCCAAATGCATTAATGTATTTTGGCGATGCTAAAGATGCAATAACAAAGTTAGTCCATGAGATTAAAAATTATTAATGAGAATTTTTTTAGTTAAAGGCTGACAAAGATGTCAGCCTTTTTTGTTTTAAAATATTTAATGACTAAAAAAGTTTATTATAGAGTTTATAGAAATTTCAATGCGTTATTTCTTTGTAAACAGGTCCATTGATTATTAATTAGATTCCCGTTTTCTTCCATTGCAATGCTTATGGCTGCGAGAATGACAAGACAATTCAAATATATTTGTCGAAGTTTCTGTCTATTTGAATAATCATAAAATTATGTGTGAAATAGCAAGTAATGATAAAGATACTAAGAAATTTTCCTTATGTAATAAAGAATTAATGTTAAAAAGCTACTTTAAAACTTATCCACTCATAATTATTAGTGCTTCCAAGTTCTAATGAAGTAGATGAAAAATTATTTTCATTATGAATCTTATGAACCCAGTTACCTACAAAATATCCAATAGCGGCACCAAGAAAAACATCAGAAGTCCAATGATTATCCTGATAGACTCTGGATACAGCAGTTAAAACTGCCGGAACGAACGCTGCAATTTTTAAAAATCTTGAGTTTGCATTTTCTGATAATATTGTAGAAAGTGCGAATGCAAGTGTTGTATGACCTGAAGGAAGAGAATGAAAATCATCATTAAAAATTGTAAATGGTTTAAAAAATTTAGAACCGTTATTTGTAAATGGTCTTGCTCTTCCAATAGAAATTTTTAAGAACTGTGTGATAATTCCAGAATAAAATGCAGTTTGAAATATTTCATATCCAATTCTTTTTGTTGAATTATCATCTTTAATTACTCCATATAATCCAAAGGCTCCTCCAAAAATTACTGTTGTATAAATTTCTCCCCATTTTCTGCCAAGTTCAATTGGAATACTTTTGTAATAACTTCTGTCTTTCAAATACTCATCTCGAACAGGCTGGTCAATGTTCATTATTAAGATTGTTCCAATGCTCACAGCACTTAATTTTATCCAGTCTTTCTTTTCCCATTCAAATGGTTGTTTTATAAATTTAATTGATTCATCACTGAACTGAGATATACTGTATTTATTCTGTGCATAATTGTTTAATGTGAAAAATAAATACAGGAGTAAAAAAATTTTTCTGTAGCACATAAAAATTTATTTGTTACAATCTGTGAATGTTATTAAATAAAAAATGTAACTTTCTCTTAAAAGCTTAGTCTAAAGATATGAATAAAACGGAGGATTTGAAATGAAAGAATTGCAAAATAAGCTTGGCATAATTTTTTTCTTGATAATTGTTTCGCTTTTAGTTATGAATATTGCACTTAATGCTGAAGAAAAAAGAATCGTAAAAGAAAAATCATTTAATGTTAATCAAGGAGAAACCATTACAATTGAAACATCAGGAGCTGATGTGAAGATAAAATCCTGGGATAAAAATGAAGTGTATGTTAAAATATTGGGAAGCAAGCGTGCAGAAGAAAGAATCAATTTTGTAATTGAAAAATCGGGTACTGAAGTTCGAGTAATTTCAAAAAGAAAGATGAATTCTTTTTTTAATTTCTGGGGTGGGCTGAACTTAAGGATAGAAGCTTTTACTCCTAAAAATTTTAATGTCAATGTAGAAACTTCTGGTGGTGATGTGAATGCTGATGACTTAAATGGTAAATTTAAATTAACTTCTTCAGGTGGCGATATTAAACTGAATGGTTTAACTGGTGAATTAATTTTAAAAACATCTGGGGGAGACATTGAATTAGTAAATACTTCTGGTAATCTTGATGCTGCAACTTCAGGGGGCAATATTGTATGTAAAAATGTTGCTGGTAAAATCAGTGTGAATACTTCTGGAGGTGATATTAATATTCAAGCAAAAGAAGGAGAAATTGATGCAGTTACATCTGGCGGGGATATTAAAATTTCTTTAGAAAATAATTTTAATGGTATAAAAGCCAAGACTTCTGGGGGCGATATTGCTTTAGAATTACC
>JARYLX010000358.1 GCA_029907415.1 Melioribacter sp. | reverse complement strand
TATGAGAAAGAAAAGAGCAGAAAAAAGATTTATTAAGCCGGACCCAAAGTATAACGATGTTTTGGTTGCTAAATTTATTAATTACTTAATGTGGGATGGTAAAAAAACCATTGCCAGAAAAATAGTTTACGAAAGTTTCGATATTATTGAGCAAAGAACAAAGAAACCGGCTTTAGAAGTTTTTAAAAAAGCAGTTCAAAATGTATCTCCTATGGTCGAAGTAAGAAGCCGTAGAGTAGGTGGAGCTACATATCAGGTCCCTATGGAAGTTCGTCCTGAAAGAAGAACTGCTCTTGCACTAAGATGGCTTAGAACTTATGCTCGTGAAAGAAAAGATAAATCTATGGCATTGAAATTAGCTGCAGAACTAATTGCAGCTGCTAATAATGAAGGAAATGCAATAAAGAAAAAAGATGATACACATAGAATGGCGGAAGCTAATAAGGCTTTTGCTCATTTTAAGTGGTAATGAGAAAGGAGTAATTATTTATAATGTCTAATAGAGTTGACATAAGTAGGGTTAGAAATATTGGTATTATGGCTCATATTGATGCCGGTAAAACAACTACAACAGAACGAATTCTTTATTATACCGGCAAAGTTCATCGCATGGGTGAAGTTCATAATGGTTCTGCTACAATGGACTGGATGGAACAGGAAAAGGAAAGAGGAATAACTATAACCAGTGCTGCTACAACAACAATGTGGAACAATCATCAAATAAATATTATTGATACTCCTGGGCATGTTGACTTTACAGTAGAAGTTGAGCGTTCTTTAAGAGTTTTAGATGGTGCAATTGCACTGTTCTGTGCAGTTGGAGGAGTAGAACCTCAATCAGAAACTGTCTGGAGACAGGCTGATAAATATGGAGTACCAAGAATTGCTTTTGTGAATAAAATGGATAGAGTTGGAGCAGATTTTTATAATGCAGTGCAGATGATGAAGGACAGACTTGGTGCAAATGCAGTTCCTATTGCTTTGCCTGTGGGTGATGGTGACTTGTTTAGTGGTATTATTGATTTAATGACAATGAAAGCTCGTATGTATCACGAAGAAACTCTTGGAACTACATACGAGGATGTTGATATACCTGCTGATTTAATGCCATTAGCTCAAAAATATAGAACTCAAATGCTTGAAGCAGTATCAGAGATTGATGATACTCTTCTTGAAAAATATCTCGAAGGTAAAGAAATTTCAGCTGAAGAAATTAAAAAAGTTTTGCGTCAGGCAACTATTCAATTAAAAATTGTTCCTGTACTATGCGGTTCTTCATTTAAAAATAAAGGCGTTCAAATGCTTCTTGATGCTGTTGTTGATTTCTTACCTTCGCCTTTGGATTTAGGCAACTTAGTTGCACATCATGTTCATAAAAAAGACCATGTTGAAAGAAAAATTGACCCTAATGAAAAGTTTACTGCTCTTGCATTTAAAATTATGACAGACCCCTATGTAGGTAAATTGACATTTATTAGAGTTTACACTGGCACATTGAAAGCAGGTTCTTATGTTTATAATTCTGTCGCAGATAAAAAAGAAAGAGTAGGAAGAGTTCTTTTAATGCATGCTAATCATAGAGAAGATATGGATGAAGTTAGAGCTGGTGATATTGCAGCACTTGTTGGTTTGAAATTTACAAGAACTGGCGACACTTTATGTACCGAAGACGACCCAATAATTCTTGAAAGAATGGCATTCCCTGAACCAGTTATTCAGATTGCAATTGAACCAAAAACTAAAGCAGACCAAGATAAATTATCAGATGCTCTTTCTAAGCTATCTGATGAGGATCCAACTTTCAAAGTTTTTGTTGACGAGGAAACAGGACAGACATTGATTAGTGGAATGGGTGAACTTCATCTCGAAATTTTAGTTGATAGAATGAAAAGAGAATTTAAAGTTGAAGCTAATGTTGGTAAACCTCAAGTAGCTTATAGAGAAACAATTACAAAAACAGTCCAAGCTGAAGGTAAATTTATTAAACAAACTGGTGGACGAGGTAAATATGGTCATGTCTGGCTTGAGCTTTCACCAAATGAACCGGGTAAAGGTTTCGAATTTGAAAATGCAATAGTTGGTGGTGTTGTTCCTAAAGAATACATTAATCCTATAATTCATGGTATCCAGGATGCAATGAGGAATGGAGTGCTTGCTGGTTATCCTGTTGTGGATGTTAAAGTTAAATTATTTGATGGGTCTTACCATGAAGTTGATTCTGATGAAATTTCATTTAAAGTAGCAGCTTCCATTGCATTCAAGCAAGGAGCTCTAAAAGCAGACCCGATTTTACTTGAGCCTATTATGAATGTAGAAGTAATTACACCAGAAGAATATCTTGGTGATGTTATGGGAGATTTAAACTCAAGAAGAGGAAAAATTGAAGGATTTACAATGCGAAAGGATGCTCAGGTAATTAAAGCTCAAGTTCCACTTGCTCAAATGTTTGGTTATGCAACTACTTTAAGATCTATGACTCAAGGACGCGCAATTTTTACAATGCAATTTTCTCATTATGCTGAGGTTCCTAAGTCGGTTGCTGAAGAAATTACTGAAAAATCTCAATTGAAAAAATTGATAATAAAAGTGTAATTATAATTGATGTAGAAAAGACA
>JARYLX010000357.1 GCA_029907415.1 Melioribacter sp. | reverse complement strand
TTTAGATGACAAAGCCTTCGGGGGTTTTGGAATGTTAGTAAAAGAATTCTTGTCCGATAGACATAATATGGAATTATATAAGAAGGGAGAAGCTAAACAATCAAGTTTATCTATTGTATCATTGGAACCTTTAAGTGAGAATTCATTCTGGAAGAGTATCAAAATTAATGGATATACAGTTGATAGTGAATTAGTTGTGATTGATATAAGATTATTAAAAAATGTTAAGAGAATAGATTTGGTTTACCAGATTCAAAAAAAGAGAATTTTAGAACCGGAAGCATTATACATTAGTTTCCCTTATAAATTACAGGAAGGTAAGATTTACTTTAATTTACACGGAAGTCAATTGTTAGCTTCTGTTGACCAATTAGAGGGAACATCTAATGACTGGAACACAGTGCATAATTATGTAAGTGTTCGCAATAAAAATTATCAAATAATTTTATCATCGCCGGATTGCCCTCTGATGCAGTTTGGAAATATAAATACAGGGAGATATAATCCATTGGCAAAATTAGAAACTACGCACATATTTGCATGGCCTTATAATAATTACTGGACAACAAATTTTAAAGCATGGGAAGAAGGGGAGCTGAGCTGGCAATTCTCATTTACTTCATCAATTGATACATCTACCACATATGCAGAATTATTTGGTGAAAATATTCAATTACCTATGATTGGATTTATAGTGCCACCGTCAAACTCTGATAAAAAAGGAATATTACATGATAATAAATTTTCATTCTTAGATATATCGAATATCGTAGTTTCTATGATTTGTCCTCTCGAAGAAAATAATGATATTCATGTAGTACTAAGAGAAACAGGTGGTAAAAAAGTTAGCATTAAGATTCCCAAAAATTATTATGTTTATTCATCCGATGTTTTAGGAAGAATTAAAAAAAGAATATTTACGATTGACCTCAACCCTTATGAATCAAATTTTATAGTTATAAAAAATTGACTATTTGTTTGCATAATATTATAAATTTTTCATAAAAGAAATATGAGTAATCTAATACCGAAAAAGAATTTATTGCCGTTTATATTAGTCACAAGTTGTTTTGCCTGGTGGGGGTTGGCTAATAATATGACGGATACTTTATTAGCTGCTTTTAAGAGAATTATGAGTATGTCAGATTTTCAGACATCATGGATTCAAATTGCTTTTTATGGAGCTTACTTTTGTTTAGCATTACCTGCTGCAATTTTTATAAAAAAGTTTAGTTATAAGTCAGGCGTATTATTAGGATTAGGACTTTATATTATTGGAGCATTATTATTTTATCCAGCGAGTAAATCAATGAATTATTATCATTTTCTTTTAGCACTTTATATTCTCGCAGGCGGGCTATCAATATTAGAAACTTCAGCTAATCCTTATATAATTGCAATGGGTCCTTCTGAAACGGGAACTAGGAGATTAAATTTAGCTCAATCCTTCAATCCAATTGGTTCAATTTCAGGAATTTTTATAAGTCAGCTTTTTATTTTGAGCAATTTGAATAGTGCTTCTGCTGCAGAAAGAAAAATGATGTCTCAAGAACAATTGACAAAAATTCAAGCACAAGAATTGGAAGCAGTGATGGGGCCTTATGTAGGAGTTGCATTAATTCTTGTTATAATCTGGATATTAATTGCAATAATAAAAATGCCAGCCGGCTCTGATGAATCTACAAATCTTGAATTAATTAAAACATTAAAACGTCTATTGAAAAAGCAAAATTACTTAAAAGGTGTAATTGCACAATTTTTTTATGTAGGAGCACAAATTGGAGTGTGGTCTTTTACAATTAGATATACAATGAAAGAACTGAACTTGAATGAGAAAGATGCTGCAACATATTATTTAGCTTCGTTGATTTTATTTGGTGGATTTCGATTTCTTTGCACAGGTCTTATGAAATATTTACATCCAAGTAAATTATTATCACTGTTATCATTTTTTGCAATTTTGTTGACCAGTATAGTAATATTTTCTGGTGGAATTATTGGAGTTTATGCATTGGTACTAATCTCAGCCTGTATGTCATTGATGTTTCCTACAATATTTGGATTAGCAATAAAAGATTTGAAAGAAGATACTAAAATTGGAAGTTCTGGATTAATAATGGCAATATTAGGAGGGGCAGTTTTAACTGCAGTTCAAGGTTTTGTATCAGATTTCACGGGAAGTATTAATACATCTTACATAATACCATTAATTAGTTTTGTAATTATTCTTTATTATGGTTTATCATTTTTGAATAAATCTGAGATTCTAGAAAATATTTAATAATTATTCGATTGTAATTTCATCAATAAATAACCAGGCTTTATCACCTTTACCAATGTGCCAGTCTGGACAAATTCCAATGTTTTTTGCTTTTAATCTTACATATCTGCATTTAATTTCTTTAACAGCAACTTCGTAATTTTTTATCAGGATTTCATTATTGTTTTGATTTTCTTCTTTATATGTATAAATATTTTCAAAAATATTTCCATCTAATGAGACTGAAAAATTAATTTCTTCAGGAAGAAATATATAAGCTAAAATATCTCTCAAAAAATTTACTGATACTTTTTTGATACTTTTAATGCTTCCTAAATCAATTATAATATCAATATCGTTTC
>JARYLX010000356.1 GCA_029907415.1 Melioribacter sp. | reverse complement strand
AGTGTACCAGTTGTCGCGCCAGCGGCAGCGCTGGGTAGCTATGAACGGATGTGATAAGCGCTGAAAGCATCTAAGTGCGAAGCACACTTCAAGATGAGGTATCCCTTTCTCCAACGCAAGGCGGAGAACTGAAGACTCCTCGGAGATTACGAGGTTGATAGGCTGCAGGTGTAAGTCCGGCAACGGATTGAGCCGAGCAGTACTAATAAGTCGTGAGACTTAGCCATAAAGTTTATCTCAAGATAGATGTTAAATTTGACTCTCTCTTTCAATCTTTCATAAGTTTGTTCTAAAATTTTCTGGTGGTTATAGCTACGGGGAAACACCTCTTCCCATTCCGAACAGAGAAGTTAAGCCCGTAAACGCCGATGGTACTGCGTGCGCAAGTGCGTGGGAGAGTAGGTAGCTGCCAGGATTAATAATTAAAACCCCATTTCAAAAAATTTGAAATGGGGTTTTTTATTTTTATTCTTTTTCCCGCATTTAACTGTAAAAAAGTTTATATTTATTTCAAAATCGGAGGGCTTATGAAAAAATTTATTTTTATTATTCTGTTGGCTACAGCACAATTAACTTTTGCAGAATTTTATGCTAAAAAACTCTCGCCTTCTTATGATGTCTGGTATACTTACCAAATTCTAAAATATGAAACTAAATTTGAACTATATGGATTGTTCTATGAAACTACTCTGAATCTAAAGTTCAAGTTAGGTAGTGAGTATCGATGGGGTGGGTATAATTATTATTGCCAAAATCCTCCTTCAGGTAATTATGAATTTGTATGGAATTTCTCTCTCCCTAAAAATTCTTTTGTAAAAAAATTTTCTGTATGGGATAATTCAAAACAATCTTATATTGATGCAACTATTATTGATATTTCTACTGCTGAAAAAAATTATAACCAAACTCTATCCACCAGAGCATTATTAAGAGAATATATGAGAAGAGATTATAATGGGAACTATAACCAACAATATGATATGAGATTTTCTCCAATACGATGGGATGAATCTGTTGAGTTCATTATTAAATTTATTACCCCTTGCGAAATAAACTACAATAAGAGAATTATCGAAAATTTAGTTGCACAATTCTACCGAAATAATAATACAAACTGTTTTACAAATGCCTCCGCTAAATTTTTAGTTGTTGATTATAACAACCCTTTGTCCAAACCAGTTAATTTTATATATGCACCAAAAAAATGGACTAAACAAGGCGTCTTCTGGGTTAATGATACAAATTATGTCGCTCAATTTAAAATTTATTTTCCTGAAGAATCTTCGACTGGAAAATTTTTAAAAACTCATTTCGATGATTATACTTTTTATCAATTATCTACTAAACCTTTTATAAATGATGCACTTCGTAAGCCAAGAAAAATTGTGATTGCTTTCGACATCATTAATAAATTTTTTGGTGATATGAATAGAGGTAATTTTCTGAATATGATTAATGAAGCTTTATCAATTTCTACTACTAATAAAGATTCTTTGATTTTTATAATTAGTGATTTTAATGCTTCATGGCTAAGTAAAAACTTTGAAGAAAGAACCGACAGTCTAATTAAGGAAAAATTAAATATTGTCAATCAGGTTATTCCAAAATTGAATACACTTCCTTACATGTTAAAAGAGATAACTCATTTTCTCAATGAAAAAAATATTGATGCAGAAGTCTGGTTGATTTCGGATGACTATCAAACTGCTGTAAGAGCAGAAACCGTAATGGAATTATTAAATGAAACTTACTTCAAAGCAAAGAATAATATTATTTTTAATATTCTTGATGTTTCAAATGATTATGCGGGTTATTACATTCAAAATAAATATTATAGAGGGAATGAATATCTTTATGAAAATTTGACTCGTTTATCAAAAGGCAATTTAAACAAATTGTATGGTATTTATTATCAATATTTTATTGATGAAGCTCTTGATTGCTTTGCACCAAAAGTAAGCACGGTAGAAATTGATCCAATGCCTGTTAATGGATTTACGCATTCAAGTGTAAATCTTAATAGAGGGAAAAATAATTTTAATATCACTGCAAGATTTGCTCAAATTGGTGTATGTGATGGTACATTGCCAATGACAGTAAATTATTTTGGAAAATATTTTGGTGATAATTATTTCAATTCTATTTTATTAACAGAAGATAATTCAACTGTTCCTGATTATATGATTCAAAATACTTCTCTTTATTGGTATGGAAATTATATTATCAACGAATTGTTTTTACAACCTCAGAGTTACAGTACAATAAAATATATTGAAGAACTTTCTGTAAAAAAAGAATTATTAACTCCATACAGTGCTTTTATTATTCCTGGTCCATCTAATTATATCGGATTTAGTAGAATTTATGCAGAAGATTCAGTGGTGAGTGTAGAAATTAGTGATTCAATAAATGAAAAGATTCTACCGAAAGAATTAGGAATGTCATGTTATCCAAATCCATTTAATCCATCTACAAATATTACTATAAAATTACCGACTGAACTTTTGAATAAAAATAAAAATCTTGAGATTTACGATATACTCGGTCAAAAAGTAAGAAGTTATGATTTAAGTGATTATACAAATTCATCAGAAATTAAAATCCTCTGGGATGGATTAAATG
>JARYLX010000355.1 GCA_029907415.1 Melioribacter sp. | reverse complement strand
TCAATTTATCCTGGTTTCTTTTCTTTTATTTGAGGGTGAACACTGGCTGGTTTGAACTTATTTCTCAGCCTGATTTCTTTTTGCCAATGCTTGCTATTTATTTCTACTGGCTGATAATTTTTACGATTGTTGGAATGTATCGCACATGGTTTGCTCAATCCCGCTTTGATGAAATTTCTACTTTGTTCAAAACCTCTTTTGTAGGAATTTTTATTCTTCTATTTTTAATTCTTTATGATGATTACAAATCTGGCATAGCTACACCTTTTCGATTTTATATTTTTATTTATTGGTTAATCTTTTTTGTAATTGTAAGTATAGGAAGAATATTAGCTCGAAGCATTCAAAGAAATCTACTAATAGAAGGTGTTGGAAGAAGAAATGCTTTAATAATTGGATTTAATCCCAGAGCACATGAAATTTTTGATATGATTGAAAATCATAAAGCTCTTGGACTTGATGTTGTTGGATTTATCGCAGTCCTAAATGAAAATGTTGATAAAGATTATAAAGGCGTAAAAGTTTTAGATACAGTTGAAAATCTCGAATCAATAATAAAAAAATATAATGTAAGGAATGTTATAATTTCTGTAGAACGTCATCATGAAGATTTAATTCTTGATATAATTTCAAAGTGTAACGGAAATGAAGTCGAAATTAAAATTGTGCCCGACCTTTATGACATAATTAGTGGCCAGGTTAAAACATCACAGATTTATGGAATACCTTTAATTGATATTATGCCGGAGTTAATGCCTGAATGGGAAAAAAAGTTAAAGAGATTGATGGATATTGTTTTTTCATTGTTATTGTTGATTGTTACCTCACCAATAACTCTTTTAGCAGCAATTGCAATAAAACTTGAAAGCGAAGGTCCAGTTTTTTATAAACAAGAACGAATGGGAATGAATGGTAAAATTTTTAAGATAATTAAATTCAGAACAATGATTAATGATGCGGAGAAACATACCGGCCCGGTTTGGTCGACAAAAGATGACCCGCGCATTACAAAAGTTGGAAAATTTTTACGCAAAGTTCGTCTCGATGAAATTCCTCAGGCAATTAATATTTTGAAAGGTGATATGAGTTTTGTGGGACCACGTCCCGAACGACCATTTTTTGTTGAGAAACTTTCTAAGGAAATTCCACTTTATAAAAGAAGACTAAAAGTTCGTCCTGGTTTAACAGGCTGGGCTCAGGTAAAACACAAATACGATGAATCAATTGAGGATGTTAAAATAAAATTGCGTTACGATTTGTTTTATATAGAAAATATGAGTCTGAGATTAGATTTTAAAATTATTATTAGAACTATTTTTGTGGTCTTATTTGGAAAAGGACAATAAAATGAAAACACTTGTTATCATACCAACTTACAATGAACTTGATAATGTTCAGAAATTAATTCCTTATATCATCGAAAAATATCCCGAGCTGGATATTTTAATTGTGGACGATAATTCTCCTGATGGAACTGCAAATTATGTTGAAGAATTAAGTAAATCAGAACCTCGAGTTAAATTAATCAAACGTGAAAAAAAATTAGGATTGGGAACTGCTTATGTAGAAGGTTTCAAGTATATGTTAAGTAATGGTTACGATGCAGTAATTCAGATGGATGCGGATTATTCTCACGACCCAAAGGAGATAAAAAATTTTTTGAAGAAAATTAAAGATTACGATTTGGTTATCGGGAGCAGATATATTAATGGTGTTCGTGTTATAAACTGGCCAATAAGAAGATTGTTATTAAGTTATTTTGCAAATCTTTATACTCGAATAATTACTGGGGTGCCGATTAAAGATGCAACAGGCGGATTTAAATGTATTAAAAGAAATGTTCTTGAATCCATTAATCTTGATGAAATTCGTTCAAATGGTTATTCCTTTCAGATAGAAATGAATTTCTTGGCGTGGAAAAAAAAGTTTAAGATAATAGAAATTCCAATTGTATTTGTGGAAAGAGTTCAAGGTTCTTCAAAAATGTCTAAAAAAATTGTTCGAGAAGCTGTTTTTATGGTCTGGAAATTACGCCTTAAATCTCTTCTTGGATTAATAAAGTGATAAAAATGGTTGACCTATCAATCATAATTGTAAATTATAATGTAAAAGAATTTCTTTTGAATCTTCTTGATTCAATTCGAAGAGCAAGAAAAAATTTTTCTATTGAAATTATTGTTGTAGATAATGCTTCTGATGACGGCAGTGTAGATAAAATCAAAGAGAAATTTCCTGATGTAAAATTAATTGCCAATAACAAAAATATTGGTTTTGGTGCAGCAAATAATTTGGCAATGAAAGAAGCACAGGGAAAATACTTTCTCTTGCTAAATCCCGATACAATTGTTCGTGAAGATACTTTTGAAGTAATGATAAATTTTTTTGAAACACATCCTGATTGTGGAATTGCTGGCTGCAAAGTTCTAAATCCTGATGGTTCACTTCAGCTTGCATGCAGACGAGGATTTCCAGGTCCCTGGACATCATTCACAAAAGTAATGGGTTTGAGTAAATTGTTCCCTAAGAGTCGTCTATTTGCAAAATATAATTTAACTTATCTCGATGAAAATCAAACTTATGAAGTTGATGCTGTAAGCGGTGCTTTTATGATGATGAGAAAAGATGTTTAT
>JARYLX010000354.1 GCA_029907415.1 Melioribacter sp. | reverse complement strand
GGTGCATCCGCGGCATCATAAGATTCAGGTTGATAATAGATTTTATTATTAACTGAATTTTTTATCACTATTGACATTTATTTATTTTATTTTTATAACATATTTATTTTTTTCTGAATTTGTAATTGAGTCTTAATGAATTTGTTACTACAGAAACTGAACTTAATGACATAGCGAGAGCTGCAAACATAGGATTTAATATACCGAATGCAGCGAGTGGAATTAAGATTGTGTTATAAATAAAAGCCCAGAACAAATTTTGTTTTATTGTTTTGATTGTTTTGCCTGATAATTCAATTAATTTCACTACATTGATTAAGTTGCCTTTTAGCAATGTTATATCAGCTGTTTCAATTGCTATATCAGTTCCGGTTCCAATAGCTATACTTACATCTGCTTGAGCAAGAGCTGGTGCATCGTTAATTCCATCTCCAATCATAGCAACTATGTTTCTATTATTCTGATATTGTTTTACAATATTTGCCTTTTCTTCAGGTAGAACTTCAGCTTTAAATTCATTTATACCTATTTTTTTTGCAATAATCTCAGCTGTTAATTTATTATCCCCGGTTAACATAACAGTGTGAATATTCATATCATTCAATTTTGATACTGCTTCAATAGCAGTAGTCTTTATTTTATCTTCTATCAATATGAACCCTTTTAATGTATTATCAATTGCTATGCTAACAATTGTTTTTCCTTGATTTGATAATTCTTCATACTTACTTTCTAAATTGTTTAACTTGATTGAATACTCTTTCATTAAATTCATCGTTCCAATTATAACTGGTATGTTATTTACTATTCCAGCTATACCAAATCCAGAATGATTGGTAAATGTTTCGGGAGATGTTAAATTAATTTTTAGTTCTTTTGCTTTTTCAACAATTGATTTTGCAAGTGGATGTTCTGATTTTGTTTCAAGTGAAGCAGCATAAAAAAGAAGTTCATTTTTATCAATATTAAAAGGATATATTTCTGAAACTTCTGGTCTTCCTTCTGTAATGGTTCCAGTTTTATCAAAAATAATAGTTGAAATTTTATGTGCTAATTCTATTGCTTCACTGTTTTTAAATAAAATCCCATTAGATGCTCCAATTCCAGTTCCAACAATAATTGCAGTTGGAGTTGCAAGACCCAGTGCACATGGACAGGCTACAATTAATACCGCTACAAAATTTATTAAAGCATTGCTGAATGAATGTTCAGATGAGAAGATTAGCCAGCTTATGAATGTAATTAAAGCAATTACAATAACTGATGGTACAAAAACACCAGCAATTTTATCAACTAATTTTTGAATAGGTGGTTTTGTCGCCTGGGCATTCTGCACCAATTTAATTATTTGTCCTAAAACAGAATTATCACCTGTTTGTGTTACCTTGAAGTTGAACGTACCATTAATATTAATTGTACCACCAATAACTTTTGAATTAATATTTTTTTCGACAGGAATAGTTTCACCTGTAATCATTGATTCATCAACAAAAGATTTTCCATTTATGATTATTCCATCTGCTGGAATTTTTTCCCCGGGTTTTATAACAACTATATCTCCAATCTGTAAATCTGTAATTGGGATTTGAATTTCTTTATTATTTTTTATCACAATAGCTGATTTGGGTTTTAATTCAATTAATTTTTTAATAGCATCATTTGTTTTTCTCTTAGCTTTGTGTTCTAACAATTTTCCCATCAGAATAAGTGTGATTATAACCGCAGCAGTATCAAAATAAACATGGGTTTCTTTTTGTGATGAAATGAATATCTCAGGAAATAATGTAACTATACTGCTATATAAGTAAGCTGAACCTGTTCCAATGGCAACAAGAGAATTCATATCTGCTGTAAAGTGTTTAAGATTATTCAAGGATGCACTAAAAAATCTTTTACCCGAAATGAAAATTATTGGAGTTGTAAGAATAAAAAGTATTTTTTTTATCTGCTCAGAATTTAATGGTAAAATTTCATTGAAAAATTTATAATCCATAAACATATTGATAATAAAAACAGGCAAGGTAAGAATTAATGCAAGAGCAAATTCTTTTTTTAATTTTGTATAATAATCATTTTCTGATAGTATGTTTTCATCTGCTTCTTTTTGGGTAGATTCATTAATTTTTAATTCATAACCATATTCCTTTAATGCTGCAGAAATTTTTTCAAGATTTATTGTATTGCTTTCGGCTTCGAATCGGACACGTTCAGTTGCAAGGTTGACATTGACATTTTTTATCCCTTCAAAGTTGCTTATAATTTTTTCAACTCGAGTAACACAACTTGCGCATGTCATCCCTTCAACAGGTAAATCAAATGTTTTCATGGCTAATTCTTTCTTACTTTGTATCCTGCATTATTAATTGCTTTTTCAATTTCTTCTTCTTTTATGTTTGATTCGTTAAATGTAACTTTTGCTGAACCAATTTTTACTTCAAATGACTCAAGATTTAACCTAGATAATTCTTTTTCAACTGCCATTACGCAATGATGGCAACTCATTCCATCTATAATGAATTCTTTTGTTATCATTTTTTGCTCCATTTTTTAATTATAAAAATAGATAATGTCAAACAAGAATGTTTATATATTATTAGAAAAAAATTATAAAATTATTTGATAATTTTTATGAAGTGATT
>JARYLX010000353.1 GCA_029907415.1 Melioribacter sp. | reverse complement strand
CTACTTCACCATTTGTGTCATTCCATATCTCTTCTGCAGTAGTCATTCTATGAATTTCTGGATTAGCTGGATTTTTAAATTGTTGAGGTATAAAAGCGTTTTTATATTTTTTAAACAATTCTTCAGCCTTTTCAATTGAGCCTTTCATACCAAGATGCCCCGGCGTCAAAATAACTTCGGCACCGAATGCTTCTAATAATTTTTTCCTTTCTACACTCATTGTATCTGGCATGATAATAATCAACTTATACCCTCTGGCAGCACAAGTGAAAGCAAGCGCAATTCCAGTATTACCAGAAGTTGGTTCAATTATTACTGTATCCTTATTTATTAAACCTTTTTTTTCAGCCTCATTTATCATTGCTACACCAATTCTATCTTTAACGGAAGAACATGGATTAAAAAATTCAAGTTTAGCTACAACTTTTGCCTTAGAGCCATCCGTAATTTTATTTATTTTTACTAAAGGCGTATTACCAATCAATTTTGTAATATCTTCTGCAATGTTACTCATCTGATTCTACCCTACAAGTAATTAAATAATAAAATTATGAACTTCCGCATTATTTTTTTTCTTATGATTTTCTACTAAATCTTCCAAGGTAATTTTCTCTAAAGTATCCCTTATTACAGAATTAAGCTTAATCCATACATCTCTTGTAACGCATCCATCAATTTTTTTGCAAAAATTATCTTTATTAATACAATCAACAATTTCAATTCCCCCTTCTAAGACCTCCACAATTTCTCTCATCGAAATTTCGGAGGGTTTTTTTGCAAGAGTATAACCACCCTGAGAACCTCTAAAAGAACTAATTAAAGAAGCATTTTTTAGTAATATGACCAACTTGCTTAGATATTTCTCTGATATTTCCTGTTTTTTAGCTATGTCCTTAAGATAAATTGGACCATTGTTATAATTCTTCGCTAATTCAAACATAAATCTAGCGCCATAACGGCTGCGTGTTGAAAGTTTCATATTATCTTAAAAATTAATTACTACCAAAATGGTCTTCTTAGTAGCAATTATAAAAATAATTTTAATTCTTTTCAATAAAATTATTCTATTTATTTAACTTTATTTCTCGTTAAGTTTTTGTAAACAGGGGCTTAAAAAAACACTAATTTCTTTAATCAACTTTACTTAAATTCTGTGTAAATCTGTTTAATTTGAGTAATCTTTGTCTTTTTAATGATTATAAGAATTTTTAATTATTTAATAATAATTTTAGATACACATCACATAAAAAAAATTCATACGAAAAATTACTTGAATTAATAATCCTATTAGATTATAATTGTCTCAAAAGATTAATTTCGCTATGACAATTAATAATGCCAATACAATTAATCCTATCAATGAATTTATACATTCGAAGATTGATTTCAATAGTATTAAAAACATAAGTGAACTAAAGAAACAAATAGATTATGAATTCTTCATAAAATATTCATCTAATGAAAAGAAAAATTTATTTGTATCAGAGAAAGCTGATGATAATTCTAGTCAAAATAAAAGTGATTTAAGATTTCACGAAAATACTCCGATTGCTCGTCCACTTGAAAGTTCAACAATATTTAATGAAACAAAAAAGGTTCTCAATAAAAGAACAAGAAGAAATTTTAGTTCATATAATTATAGCGAGGATGCACCTCAAAAGACTGTTGAATCAAAAAATGAAAAGGGTTTTTATATAATTATTGATGGAATGGTTTTTCAACCAGCAGCAAAAAACGAAGACTTAAGTTACATTCAAAAAAGAATTAATAAAGTTTATCATATAAATTATACAAAAGACCCTGGTACACTTGTAAATGTAATTGCCTAATCACTATAACCTTTCTTTTTATAAAGTTTTGCGCCATAAATTCTTTGATTTCCAATCTGATTTACAATATAATGTTTCTCTGGTTTTCCATTTACTTCGAGAATTTCATAACCAACTACACCTCGTTTTATTAATTCACTTAACATTTTCAGGAATTCTTCTTTTTCTTTGTCGTTCAGGTCATCAATATCAAGTCTATTTGAGCGGCCAAGATTTAAAAACTTATCAAGTTTATCAAATACTTTGGCTGTATTTGAAATTTCAGCAGAATCCTTGAGTTTATATTCTTCTTTTAAAAAATCTTTTTTATCATAAATTTCTTTAAATATCGAACTTAAAAAGAAGTGTTCGTTTTTAATTGGTTCCATCACGCTCTCTTTTTTTATAATTATCGAAAAATTGTAAAAATTATTTAATGCATTTCAGTCAATTCAAATCAAACAATATAATTATCTCACAAAACTTTATTCAAAAAATTCACAATAATATTTACAACTTTTTGTTGCCAAGGATAAAAAAGCCAGAATGTATGAGGAGTATTCTCGATTGTATGAACTTCAAAATAAATATTATGCTTTTTCATAATTTCAATTGCTTCATCTCTTCCTGCATGAAATCTTGGTATTGAACTATTGATAAAAAGCATTGGCGGAGTATCTTTTCCAATGTAAGTTAAAGGTGAGGCTTCCAACCACAATTTCGGGTTCTCTTTATAAGTATAACCAAGCCACATTTTTGCAGCAGATGGTTTAGTAGGAATTGTATCTTTTCCACTTTCTGAAGGTGTTGTCATATCAAGAACTCCATCAATATCAATAATTGCTTTA
>JARYLX010000352.1 GCA_029907415.1 Melioribacter sp. | reverse complement strand
GAGTGCTTTAATAGTAAGTTTCTGTGGTTTAGGTCTATCAATTATACTTTTCGTTTGTATTATTTTTAATTTTTTAGCCATTATTAAAACCTCACTATAAACTGAATAACTCGCTTACTTTCATTCCACGTTTATAAGCCATAGTTCTTGCATCAATTAAATTAAGCAGAGCTTTCAAAGTTGCTTTAACTTGATTATGTGGATTTGAAGAACCTAATGATTTTGTAAGAACATCTTGAACACCTGCTGCCTCTAAAACGGCACGGACTCCACCACCAGCAATTAATCCTGTACCTGGAGAAGCTGGTTTTAAGAGCACTTTGCCTGCTCCAAACTTGCCTATAATTTCATGTGGTATTGTGCCTTTAATAACAGGTACTTTATAAACATTTTTCTTAGCATCGTCGATTCCTTTAGCGATAGCATCGGTAACTTCATTTGCTTTCCCAAGTCCAACTCCCACGTGACCATTACCATCACCTACTACGACAATGGCATTAAAGCTGAATCGACGGCCACCTTTAACTACTTTTGCAACTCTGTTAATATGGACTATTTTTTCTTTTAAGTTTTCTAAACCAGTAACTTTTTTGTGCTTGAAGTTCACTTTAACTCCTATCTTTCATCAATTTCAAAATTTTCTTTAGAGCTGCCGGAGGAGGATTCGAACCTCCACATACGGCTCCAAAGGCCGCTGTCCTGCCATTAGACGATCCGGCAAGAAACTATTTTTCTTGCAATTGGCAGGATTAAAACTTTAATCCGCCTTCTCTTGCTCCTTCTGCAATTGCTTTTACTTTACCATGATATGGATAACCACTTCTGTCAAATACTACAGTGGTTATTCCTTTTTCTAATGCTTTTTGAGCTAATAATTTCCCAACTAATTTTGCTTTAGGTATTTTACCGCTTAAATTTTTTACTTCCTCTGCAATTTCCTTTGAAAGTGTTGATGCAAATGCTAATGTATGACCTTTATCATCATCAATTAATTGGGCATAAATGTGTTTCAAACTTTTATAAACACAGAGTCTTGGCTTTAAAGCAGTGCCATGAATTTTTTTTCTTATCCTGATTTTTTTTCTTAATCTTCTTTTATAATCTTTCAAAAACATTGTCACATTCTCCTAAGTGGATTATTTACCAGCTGTCTTACCAGCTTTTCTGATAATTACTTCATTAGAATATCTTATACCTTTGCCTTTATAAGGTTCAGGTTTTCTAAATGACCTAATTTTTGCTGCTACTATTCCAACCAATTCTTTATTAATCCCGGAAATTTTAATCTGTGTAGGTGTTGGAACTTCAATTTTAATTCCTTCCGGCGGAATAAAATAAATTGGGTGCGAATAACCAATTGTAATTAAAATATTATTTCCTTTTAATTCTGCTTTGTAACCAACACCTACAATTTCAAGTGTTTTGGTATAACCTTCGGTTACACCTTTTATCATATTATTAATCAAAGCTCTTGTTAATCCATGAAGAGCTCTGTTTTCTTTTGTATCGTCCGGTCTTTTAACAATAATTTCATCCTTTGTTATATCCACGGTGATATTAGGATGAATTTTCATCTCTAATTCACCGAGTTTACCTTTAACCTTAATTATATTATCGGTTTTGGTTACTGTTACATCTTTAATTGGTATTGGTTTTCTTCCTATACGTGACACTTTTTAACCTCTCAATTTTTACCAAACATGGCAGATAACTTCTCCGCCAACAGATTCTTTTCTTGCTTGTTTATCAGTTAATAAACCTTTTGATGTTGATATAATTGCAATTCCCAATCCATTAAGTACACGGGGAATATGGTCTTTATCAACATACAAATGTAAACCTGGAGTACTGATTCTTTTTAATCCTGTAATTGAAGAAACTCCATTAATATACTGAAGGTGAATTCTCAGTATATTTTGCTTATTATCTTCAATGATATTATAATCTTTAATAAACTTATTGTTCTTTAAAATCTCAGCAATAGCTACCTTCATTTTTGATGAAGGAACGTCAACATATTTTTTCCTTGCTTTAACAGCATTTCTAATTCTTGTTAAGAAATCTGCAATCGGATCTGTTACTGGCATTTAATATTCTCCTTCTATTACCAACTTGATTTTTTTAAGCCGGGGATTTCTCCACGTAAAGCCATTTCTCTAAGCACCAATCTCGAAACACCAAATTTTCTGTAATAACCTCTGGGTCTTCCAGTAATCATACATCTATTATGAAGACGAGTTGGTGAAGAATTACGGGGCAAAAGCTGTAATGCTTCATAATCCCCTTTTTCTTTCAGTTCTTTTCTTTTAGCAGCATATTTTTCATATAATTTTGCTCTTTTTATTTCCCGAGCTATTAAACTTTTTCTTGCCATAATTTTCCTTTAATTAGTTTCTTTTTTTCTAAATGGCATTCCAAATGCACTAAGCAATTCATAAGCTTCCTTGTCGGTCTTAGCAGTAGTAACAAAAGTAATATCCATTCCCAAAATTTTATTTACCTTATCAACATTAATTTCAGGAAAAATAATTTGTTCTTTTATTCCAAGAGTATAATTTCCTCTGCCGTCAAATGATTTATCAGAAATTCCTCTAAAGTCACGAACTCTTGGAAGAGCTATTGTAATTAATCTATCAAGGAATTCATACATTCGTTCTCTTCTTAAAGTAACTTTTGCACCAATTTTCATACCTTCACGCAATTTAAAATTTGATATAGACTTCTTAGCTGTTCTA
>JARYLX010000351.1 GCA_029907415.1 Melioribacter sp. | reverse complement strand
AGAGGTTCTACTTTGTAAAATTGCTAAATAATTATATGCTTCTTCTGAGGTTGTTCCTAACCTACCTAATGTTTTAGATAAATCCTTTATTGTACTTGAAAAGCCACTTATGGAGCCAAGTAAACCACCCGTATTTTTAGGTGGCAGTATATTCGCTGTAGATGTATACCATTTGGGCATTATTAAACTTATTATAACAGCAGACAAAGTAATAATTACTACATTTAGAATTATTAACTTTCGCCACTTTACTAAAACTATTAAGAAGTCAATAAATGATTTTTGTTCTAATTCTTGGCTATTAAGTTTTTCCATATGCAATTCAACTATTTTTTAATTATTTATTACCTTGATACCTGGAATATTAGAATGGTAATTGTAACTAAAGCAGTTACTATACTTGTTATAGCTCCTGCCTGCTGCAAATAATAATCAATTCCCTTCGGCATATCTTTGGGTACATAAATGAAATCACCGGGTTCTATTTTATCTACATTTGCAGCATTCATCCATGTTCTGTTCGTCCCTTTTATTATCTGAATCTTTTTTTCATTTTTTGCATTTTGTGTTAAGCCGCCAGCTTTGTGAATATAATCTTTCCATGTTTTTGTTGAATCATAAATATAAAATCCCGGATTTACTACCTGTCCAAATACATAAACCAAATTTTGATATGCTGGCACTATTATTACATCACCATCGGCAACTATGTAACTGCCATCAGCTGTTGTATCAGAAAATATTTTAGTAAAATCAACTATACTTTTATTCTCGATAAATCTTAATGAATTGTCATATGCAAATGAATATTGAAATTCTTCTAAAGTTAAGTTTGCGGCTCTCGTCATTTTTAATTCTTCGCTAACAAGTTCATCTACTGTTTTAAGAACTAATGGCAAAGTTGTAAATGAACTATCGGCTTCATATTTCTCTCTAATCCATTTTATTTTCATAAGCTGTGATTCATCCGTACCTTTTAGAATTTCAGCTCTTCTTAAATCTGCTTTTTGTGTAAAGCCGCCTGCTTTCTGTATTACTTCTTTTATCGTTGTATTATTCTTTGTGATATAAACATAACCAGGTCTATTAACTTCACCAAGAACTAAAACTTTATAAGCCATTTTATTATTCTCAGTAAACAAAACAGTTATTCTATCTCCCCGCTGCAAAGGGAAATCTTCATTTATTCTTACTCTAATTATTTCTTCTGAGTTACCATCATTTGTTATTCTTGATATTTCCGCTTCCGTAACATTATCATAAGATTTATTGATTCCACCTGCAAATAAAATTGCATCTGATAATTTATCACCTTCTACATATTGAAATTGAGTTGGATTATTAACTGCACCAGAAATATCCACTATACCTTTTTCATCATCATATGATGGGAATATGATTACATCATCATTCATTAAATATGGATTATATTTGAAGTCACCTGTAAGTCTGAATTTTAGTAAATCAATTTTTAATTCGGTTCCATCAGCTCTTTTTAATAAAATATCTCTCAATGGGTATTTTTTTAGTTCTTTGTTTATTTGTCTTATAAGTTCAGGTTTGTTAATTGCACCAACTGCTCTTTCTTGTGCTTGATTATATAGATTTGTAATAAAATGGTCTAATCTCTGAGTTCTAAATGCGGTAAATGAACCTGTAACTACAAAATTTCCTCCAACAGTTACAGTAATTGGTTGAAGCAATGATGTTTGTAAATTTTTTGTCGTAGTTTGCTCGTTCTCTTGAGCATAAATAAAATTAACACTAATTATTAAGCACACATAAAAAAATTTTTTTATCCATTTCATAGATTTAGCCAGTTATTTTTTGCAATTATAAAAATCTTTCTGAAATTGGTTCAAAAGATATTACTTTTTATATAAGCAATACAAATATAATTTGTTATTTGCCTGTGTTTTTCCAACCAGATTAAAATTTCATTTTATATGAAAGAGAAGATAATTACAACTCAATGAAAAGAATCTTACTATCATTATAAATTTCCATATTGAGTTTGATAATACTTCAAATACTCACCAGAGATTATTCTTTCCCACCAATTTCTATTTTTCAAATACCATTCAATTGTATAATCTAATGCTGTTTCAAATTCATATTCTGGTTTCCATCCAAGTTCATTTTGTATTTTAGAAGAATCAATTGCATAACGACGGTCGTGACCTGGACGGTCTTTGACAAATTCAATTAAGTCTTCTGTCTTATTAAGTTTTTTCAAAATCAATTTTACTATTTCAATATTTTTCATTTCGCGGCTTGCACCAATGTTATAAACTTCTCCAGTTTTTCCTTTTTCAAATACTAATTCAACGGCTCGATTATGGTCAATTACATAAATCCAATCACGAACACTAAGTCCATCTCCATAAACGGGAAGTTTTTTATTATTCAAACAATTAATTATCATCAATGGGATTAATTTTTCTGGGAATTGATATGGACCGTAATTATTAGAACATCTAGTTATTACAACAGGCAAGCCATAAGTATGATGAAAAGCAAGTGCCATTAAATCTGCTGCTGCTTTGCTTGATGAATATGGGCTGTTTGGCGAGAGTGGCGTTTGTTCTGTAAATTTTCCTTCAGGTCCTAAGCTACCATAGACTTCATCAGTAGAAATTTGGATAAACTTTTCAACTTCATATCTTCTGGAGGCTTCTAATAAAACATTAGTTCCAATTACATTAGTTCTATAAAAAACTTCTGAGCCAAGTATACTTCTATCT
>JARYLX010000350.1 GCA_029907415.1 Melioribacter sp. | reverse complement strand
ATTGACAAAATAAAAACGCCTTTAGCAGTTCGTTCTTCTGGCTTGTTGGAAGATGCTAAATTTGAACCATTCGCTGGAGTTTATGCAACCAAGATGATACCTAATAACCAACAAAGTACAGATGTTCGTTTCCAAAAATTAATTGAAGCAATTAAGTTTGTTTATGCATCCACTTATTTCAAAGTTTCAAAAGATTATTTTAGAATATCAACTCATAATATAGAAGAAGAAAAGATGGCTGTTATTATTCAGGAAGTTGTAGGTCATAAATATGATACAAGATATTATCCGAATTTTTCTGGAGTTGCACGTTCGTATAATTTTTATTCCATTGGTAAAACTAAACCTGAAGATGGCATTGTTAATTTAGCCCTTGGTTTAGGTAAAACAATTGTTGATGGGGGTATAACATGGTCCTATTCTCCAGCTTATCCAAAGTCTTCATTTGTCTTTGGCAGCCCACATGAATTATTAAAACTCACTCAAACTGATTTTTGGGCAGTAAACTTGAGTACTATTATTCATTACAATCCGGTTAGAGAAACAGAATTCCTTATTAAATGCAATTTAAAAGATGCAGAGTATGACAGTACTCTAAAATTGATTGCATCAACTTATAGTTACTCAGAAGATAAAATTATAATTGGAACAGAAACTAAGGGACCAAGGATTATTAATTTTACACCGTTGTTATACTTTAACGAATTTCGTTTTAATGATTTAATAAAAGAATTATTAAAAATATGCCAGGATGCTTACAACTCACCAGTAGAAATTGAATTTGCCTGCACACTAAATCCAAAGATATGTAAAATGGATTTGGGATTCTTACAGATACGACCAATTGCAATTTCTAATGAGGTTGTAGAAATTAAAGATGATGAAATGATGAGCGATGATATTTTAATAGCTTCAGAATGTGTTTTGGGTAACGGGATTAAAGAAAATATTTTTGATATTGTTTATGTGAAACCTGATAGTTTTGATAAAAAATATACAACTCAAATAGCTAAAGAAATCGAGATTATCAATAAAAAACTTGTTAAGAATAATTTGCCTTATTTATTAATTGGTTTTGGGAGGTGGGGCAGCAGTGACCCTTGGCTTGGTATACCTGTTATATGGAGTCAAATTTCTGGGGCAAGTATAATTGTTGAATCCACATTACTTAATATCGATGTAGAGTTAAGTCAAGGTTCTCACTTTTTTCATAATTTATTGAGTTTCAATGTGTTCTATTTTTCAATAAATTACAAAGGTAAATACAAAATAGATTGGGACTGGCTAAAGGTTCAGGAGATTGTAGAAGAGAAAAATTTTGTTTCTCATGTTAAACTAAAAAAAAGTATTTTAGTAAAAGTAGATGGAAAAACAGGGAAAGGAATCATTAAGAAATGTTAAATGGACATAAGCCGGATGATAATCTTATTCTGCAACTTCAAGAAAGAACAAAAGAACTAAATTGTTTATATACAATAGAGGATAATCTTAATCGTTCCGAAATATCTTTGCGCCAAGCTTTTCTTACAGTGCTTGATGCAATTCCAGCAGGATTTCAATATTCTGAATATTGTAAAGCTAAATTAGTGTATGGTGATATTGTTTATCAAACTTCTGAATTTGAAGAAACGCCATGGGTAATTAGTACTGATATTATAGTCCAGGAAAAAGTTGTAGGGCAAATACTTGTTTATTATACTAAAGAAGTACCAATGGTTGAAGGTAGTCCTTTCCTAAAAGAGGAAAAAAGATTACTTAATACAATTGCTGAAAGATTGGGTCATTTTATACTTCACCAAAAATTAAAAAGTGTTTTTGAGGAATTACAAAATGCAAGAAAAGATATAGGTAAAACAATTAGAGGAGAATGGAAAATTGTTTTAGATATGATACGAAAGACTGATCCTAATCTTTTTATGAGTTTAATGAGAAAACTTCTTAATCTTTTGTGCTGGAAAGGGATTGAAGAAGCAGAATTATTAATGAAACATTCAAATATACCAAGAAGGATTAGAGTTGGATATAATGATAGTGATACACAGGATGAAAATAAACCAAGCAAAGTTGAAAAGATTATTAATTATGACGAATATGTTGAAACCATTCAGAGATTAGCTGATGATAATTTACCTGATGAAGTTATACTTAATAAAATTCAAAAATGGATTCAGGAAGATAAATCAAGTGCATTGATTAAAGTTGTTGATAATCAGGATACTTCTTTAACAGAAATAGCAGATGCTTTGCGCAAATATTATCATTTAGCTCCAGAAAAATTTGAATTGCCACCGTCTACTATTAAAGGCTTGCGTGTGTCCTTGCTCCGTCGATTTTTTACTGACCAGCTTAATTTTATTTCAATTGCCAAAGAGTATGTTAAATTAACAGATTTTTATAAGTTAATTGATAAGATGATCTTCCCGCCAGGAAGTCACGGCAAACTTGGTGGTAAGAGTGCAGGCTTATTTATAGCATCTCATATTCTACAAAAAGAAGCTGAAAACAATGACTTATTGAAAAATATAAAAGTTCCTAAAACATGGTATATAGCTTCGGATGGCATTCTTAATTTTATGCAATATAATAACTTAGAAGAGGTTCTTGAACAAAAATATAAGGAAATTGATGAGGTAAGAATTGAATATCCTCATATCGTTCAACTCTTTAAAAATTCTGAATTTCCTCCTGATATAGTAAAAGGATTATCAGTTGCTTTAGATGATTTTGGTGATAGACCTTAAATTG
>JARYLX010000034.1 GCA_029907415.1 Melioribacter sp. | reverse complement strand
GACCAATTTGGGGTGATTACTGGATAATCGGATTAGATACAAATTATCAATGGGCAATTGTTGGAACTCCAAGCAGAAAATATGGCTGGGTATTAAGTCGTTCACCAAAGTTAGAAAAAGATACGCTTGAAAAAATTTTCAGAATTCTTAGAGAACAAGGTTACAATCCCCAAAATTTTGAATTTAGTAAACAATAAAAAAGTGGTTATCTAAAAGTAATTTTCAATTTTACAATCTGTGAAAATCTTTTAAAAACTGTGTTTTCAGAATTCCATATTTTATAAAGACCTTATTTTTAGTCAACCACTTAAATTAAAAGTTACTGTTCCATTAAATAAACATTTTTGCACCTGGTCCAACTGGCAAGCCCAAAATAAACCAAATTATAAATAAAGCAACCCAGATGATTAAGAATACAATTGTGTAAGGGAGCATTGTGGCAATTAAAGTTCCTATACCAGCTTTTGGATTGTATTTAGCAACGAAAGCTATAATCAAAGCAAAGTAAGACATCATTGGTGAGATTATATTTGTTACGCTATCACCAACTCTGTAAGCTGCCTGAACTAATTCTGGAGAATATCCCAGAAGCATAAACATTGGGATAAAAACCGGAGCCATAATAGCCCATTTAGCTGAAGCACTTCCGATAAATAAATTGATAATAGCGGAAATAATTATGAAAGAAATGAGCAATGGCACAGGACCTAAACCAGAGGCTTTAAGAAAATTTGCACCTTCAACAGCTAAAATCAATCCAAGATTTGTCCAATTAAAAAATGCAACAAATTGGGAAGCAAAAAACACCAGTACAATGTATGAGGCGAGAGTTTCCATTGATTTATTCATTCCTTTAATAACGTCATTATCTGATTTAATAGTCTTAGCACCAATTCCAAAAGCAATACCGGATATAACACCACCAAAGAAAATAAATGTTACTATTCCGCTTAAAAATGGTGACTTAAGAATTCCATTTGTTTTTGGATCACGAAGGAAACCATTATCTGGAATCAACCCTGCTAGAATTATTACAACAAAAATTAATGTTGCAACTCCAGAATAAATTAAACCGCGTTTTTCATCTTTTGAAAGAGGTTTTATTTCATCTGGTTGAATAGAACCTTTATATTCTCCTAATCTGGGTACAATAATTTTTTCAGTAACATAAGTTCCCGCAGCCGCAATGAAGAAAGTAGAAACAGACATAAAGTAATAATTCGCAGCAGCGGTTACCTCGTAAGACTTATCAATTATATGAGCTGCTTCCTGAGTTAAACCAGCAAGTAGAGGATCAATTGTTCCAAGCAAAAGATTTGCACTATAACCACCTGAAACACCGGCGAATGCCGCAGCCAAACCAGCAATTGGATGCCTGCCTGCTGAAAGAAATATAATCGCAGAAAGCGGAACGAGTAAAACATAACCGATTTCACTTGCAGTATTTGAAAGTATTCCGGCAAATACAATCACAAATGTCAAAAGTTTTTTAGGTGATTTAAGAACAAGCAATCTTAATACTGTTCCTATCAGTCCACTATGTTCTGCAACAGCAATTCCTAATATTGAAACCAGTACAGTTCCCAGTGGTGCAAATGATGTGAAATTTGTAATAAGATTAAGAATTATTTTATGTAATCCTTCAAGCGACATTAAGTTAATCGGTTTGATTTCTTGTCCTGTACCTGGATGAACAACAGAAAAATTAAATTGACTAACTATTCCTGATAGGATAATTACAGCCAAAGCAAACAATGCAAATAATGTAGGTGGGTTAGGAAGTTTATTACCAACTTTTTCAATTACAGTGAGAAATTGTTCAAGATATTTGAAAGTTTTGACTTTTTTATCTGTCATTTACCATCCTTTAATTGTTGATTATAAATCTAAAGACAAGCTTATTGGTTAGTAATATAAAAAAATTGTGCGAGATGATAATAAAAATCAGTTAAAATAGTCTCCTGTAAAGAATAAAAAGAGGAATTAATTATTCATGTCGTAAATACTTATAATTAAGAATTCCCATGTATTAGAGAAATTCTCTTCAGTGTTCAAATTTTGTAATAATATTTTTCATTTATCGGAACCCGCTAAGTTTACTTACAGAGCCTGCAAAATAATCTGTGTTAATTGATTTTAGAATTAACAATATGAAGTCTCTCTTCCAAAGGGAATGTGAATAATTTTCAAAATTCTGTGGCTAAGCAATATAAAACTGAATACAATTAGCTTAACTTTAAGAAATCATTTAATTTTTTCCCGTAAATTATAAATTTATTTCCCGAAGAAAGAGCTCACACAACTAAACCCATCATTGTTATATTTCCTATACGCAATTCATACCATGATTTTCTCTTATCTATTTCATAAATTGTAAATGAAATACAGGGTTAATGTAAAAACCAATGGCTCCAACATTGAAAAAGACATTTAGCTGAAGCGAAATTAATTTTATAAATGTTTTTGAATTTGGTGCTGTAGATTTTTTAGGAAAAATATTAGTTAGAAGTAGAATGTGTTAATAGTTACTTTTTAAATTGATTAAAGTATTTAAATAACTCCCGCATTGATTAATCGTTAAAGGTTTTTCTCAATATAAAATATTTTGAAAATATCGAATATAGATTATTGTTCTCCTGCAATTGTGTTGAGCAGTGATACTATATGAACTGCATAAAATTTGGAATAGAATTTGTTTTTCAAAAAATATTAAAACGTAATCGAGAAAATCTCTGTTCGTATATAAATTAATTATGACTTCTTTGAACAAAAGGGAGGGGCTGTGAAAAAGATTACTAAGAGCATCAAAGAATCATCAATTTGGTTAATATCAATTTTTATTTCATTGGTGGCAATCTTCTTCTTCATTTATTTGCCATTTCAAATAAACTTATTTTCAAAAAGTTCGGTAAAAAAAATATATTATGTTGATAATATATCACCAGCACATCTAAAAATCATAAATAGATTTAATAAACTTCACAAAAATGAAATTGAAGTTGTGCCTGTTAATTTACCATTCTATCATTTTACTACTAATGACAGAAAAGCCATACTCACTCGTTCTTTAAGAAATAGAAGTGATGGAATAGATGTTTTCGCAGTAGATTTAATCTGGATACCTCGATTTGCAAAATGGGGCTATTCAATGGATAAATACTTTGACGAACAAACTCTAAGTAATGTTAATAAAATGGCATTGAAAGCTGGTTATCAGAACGATAGTCTTGTAGCGTTTCCTTTATTCCTCGATGTTGGTGTGCTTTACTATCGCAGGGATTTGATACTTAAACTTCCAAATGGTAAGGAAATAGAAAAAAAAATACAAAATTCACTTACCTGGGATGAATTTTTTTCTTTAGGAGAAAAATTTTCTTCATATGAAAAACCATTTTATATTTTTCAAGGGGGTGAATTTGAAGGAATGGTTTGCAATTTTCATGAACTTTTGTGTGAGGAAGAGAGCAACAAAATTTTTAATAATTATCATATTGATCTTAGAACAGAAGCCGCACATAAGGCTTTAAAACAACTTGTCGATTTGATTCATAAATATAAATATTCACCTTATGAAGTAACCCGCATGGATGAATATTTGAGTTACTTATATGCAAATGAAAATAATGCAGTTTTTTTAAGAGGGTGGGTTGGATTTCATAAACAATACAAAAACTTTTTGAAAGATACATCAAATGTAAAAAATCTGGCAATAGCACCTTTGCCGCATTTTAAGGGATGTTCTACTTCGGGTGTGTTTGGTGGCTGGAGTTTGATGATATCGAAATTTTCGGATCGAAAAGAAGAAGCTCTTAAGTTCATTAAATTTATGTTCGAAAAAGAAAATCAAAAAATACTTTATGAAGAAGGTGGTGTAATACCTGTTAATGAAGAAGTATTTAATGATAGTCTTTATTTAAAAAATCATAAAGAACTTGTTCAAATAAAAAATTTACTTAAATGGGGCAAACACAGACCATTTCTGGAAAATTATACGAGAATTTCTGAAATATTAGCACGACAATTCCATAAAGCTTTGAAAAAGGAAATTACTATTCAAGAAGCACTTGACTATGCTTCCACTCAAATTAATAATGAAAAAGCTATTGTAAAAAAATAGGAGAGTATGTTGTTATGAAAGTATTAAAAAAAATTAAAGAGATACATTTTGGCTGGAAGCATATTTTAATAATTTTTCTTGTGTTAATTATGTTTCAAGTTTTTGTATCTCACCTGCAACAAAATACTTTGAGAGATTTACTTTCTGACACAATGGATTGGTATAAACAAAATTCTGCCGAGCAAATAGGAAATTTAACTACTTCTACACTTGAATTAATTCTTGAATCTGATCCAATAGAAAGTGAAACCGATAAATTATATAGAATAAAAAATTTAATTCATGCATTAAATAGCATTTTGAAACAACCACTTATGAGAAGAAATGTTGAAGCTATGTGTGTTATTCTTCCTTATGAAAATAAATTTATAGCACTCGATTTAGGACAGGAATTATACAATTACTTTTATAAGCATGAAGTACTTGATACCACGATTAATCCCAAATATAGATATGCTGTTAATAAATATGCATTACTTCACGAGAAAATGGTTAAGTCAGAATTGATAACAAGCTTACAGGAAGAACAAAATATATTTCATGTTTTTATTCCATTGGTTCCATACGGAGAATATAGCGGTGCAGTTTATCTTAAAGTTCATCCAGATGTTTCTTTTATAAGTCAACAAATATTAGCAAGTTTTAATAAAACAGTATTGATTTTTTCGTCCTTAATACTGCTGGGATTGCTTGGAATGTTTTACATTTCAACATATACAATAATTGAAAGGGACGAAGCTCGTGAGTTATTATATAAAGAAAGGGAAGAACATCTTCAAAAATTAATTGCACAGCAGAAAGAACATTTATTTACTAAAAGAATTTATCATACCCATCATAAAGCAGAAAAAGTAATGGGATTTATAATTGAAGATATAGAACAAGCAGACGAAAACAATATAAAAGAAATAAAGTATCGTATATCAAAATATGCAAATTTTATTTCACGAGTAATTTATGACATGAAATGGTATAGTCCACCAATTCAAACTATACGAAATTCAATTTATAAAACTAACCTTAATGAGTTGTTAAAATTTGTTGTTGATAACATTTTCCTTCGATTATCAAATCCAGTTAAAACTATAAAATTTCATCTTAATCTTGATGAAAATTTACCAATCCTTATGATTAATGAATTTGTAATCTGGGAAATAATTGAACCACTTGTACAAAATTCAATCGACCATGCTGGTATAGATGTTGTTAATATTACAATAAGTACAAAATACTTCTCTGAAAATAAAATTACTGAGTTAACTATAGAAGATAATGGCAAGGGTATACCTGAGGAATTACTTGAAAAAAGTAAATTGGGAATCAAAAAAATATTTTTAGAAAATGTTACAACGAAGGATGAAGATAGAAACAGAGGATATGGTTGTTATATTGCATATGAAATGTCAAAAAGATGTGGATGGATTCTGGATGCAGAAAATAAATCAGAAGGGGGTTGTAAATACACTTTGATAATTAAACATAATTAAAGGGAGGATTTTGTTTTATGCAATTAAATAAACAGATAAATATTTTATTGATTGAAGATGAATCTTACGATGTAAATAGAATTAAGAAAACTTTAGCTCCCTTTAGTGAATGGATAAAAATTAAAAATGTTGTTGCTGATGGTCAATCAGCTGTAGAATTGGTCTCCAATCATGAGAATGAATTTGATGTAATAATAATGGATTATCAAATAGTTGGTCCACTAACAGGTGAAAAATTAATTAGAAAAATTAAATCCGTCGACCCATTCATTCAAATTATTGTAATTACTAAAATGACAATTAATGTAACCGATTTTGATTTTGCCAACAAATTAATTGAAGCAGGGGCAATGTGGTTCTGTACAAAATATCCTTCTGACGTACAGGATTATGTTTATCAGCCAACTGATTTATTGTTGTCTATTTTAAATGCATATGAAAAGAAAAGATTAAGTCAGGAAAAAGCAAAGTCAAATATCCAGCTCAATCAATCAATTAATAATATTTTAAATGAGAAAAAAATAATAGGTGAATCAACTGCAGTAAAAAATTTAATAAAACAGATTGAAAAAGCAGCCATGAAAGATGCAACAGTATTGATCTACGGGGCTTCGGGAACAGGTAAAGAACTTGTTGCAACTCATATTCATTACCTTAGCAAAAGAAAATATGAAAATTTTGTAACTGTAAATGCAGGTAGTATTCCCTCAGAATTAATTGAGAGCGAATTGTTTGGATTCGAAAAAGGTTCTTTTACTGGTGCAATGAATGCCAAGAAAGGTCTATTTGAAATAGCAAATAATGGAACAATTTTTCTTGATGAAATTGCAGAACTATCTATGTCATCACAAGTAAAATTACTGAGAGTTTTGCAAGATGGTGAAATTGATAAAATTGGAAGAACAGGCACCATGAAAGTTGATGTTCGCGTAATTGCTGCTACTAACATAGATTTAGAAAAAGCAGTAGAAGAAAAAAGATTTAGGGAAGATTTGTATTATCGATTGAATGTAATAAATATCTACACACCTAAATTAAATGAACGAATTGAAGATATACCTTTGCTTACAGACTACTTTATAAAAAAATATTCAGCACAAATGGATATCCCTGTCCCTGAAATTAAGAAGGATGCAATTGAAATACTTCAGTCATATGAATGGCCTGGAAATATTCGTCAACTTCAAAATGTTATACAAAGACTATTAATCTCGTGTGAGAATGTAATCACAAAGGAGGATGTATTAAATATTTTGGATGTAAACAGAATTAGAAATTTATCAGAACCGGAATTTTGGTTTGGTAATAAGATTTTAAAATGGAGAGATATGGAACGCCTGTTCAGATGTAAATACTTTGCATTTGTTAAAGAAAAAACAAAATCGGAATCAGAAGCTGCAAGGTTGTTAGGCATGGCTCCCTCAAATTTCTATCGAATGTGCAATAAGTTAGGAATTAAAAACACAAATAAGAATTAATTAAACATTATCATTATGATAAAAACGAGGGCAAGTTATCATATCATTTTTATATATTTTTTCCCCATATAAGCTAAGAATAGGATATTATAAAAAATTTTTAATAGAAAATTGCTGGTATAATCATTGTGTTGAAATTTGTAGTTAAATAAGTCCATTAAAAGAAAATGCTTAAAATCCCTCATAAAAATTAAATCGAAAACTAATAAGAGAGTTTATAAAAGAATAAAAATAGTAGGAGAACATTTTAATGAAAAAAGTAAGCTTACTATTAATATTTATTTATTTGCAAACGATTGCGTATGCGGCCACATACCTGGCAGGCACAACTGGCAAAATTGCAGGAAAAATTTCAGACAAATCAACCGGCGAACCTCTTATTGGGGCTAATGTAATTATAACAGGGACAAGTTTAGGTGCAGCTACAGATGTAAATGGTCATTACACAATTCTTGATATTCCGCCCGGTATTTACAGTATACAGATTTCTTACATTGGCTATAGAAAGTTAACAATTAATGATGTAAGAGTATTTATTGATCAAACAACAAGAATTGATGCTGCTCTTGAATCAGAAGCAATTGAACTTGGTGCAATGATAATTGTCGCAGAACGTAAGTTGATTAAGCCAGACGTTGCAACAAGCGTTGTTGCTATATCAGAAAAAGAAGTTCAAGAATTGCCAATCAATTCTGTTGCTGGCGTTATTGGTTTGCAAGCAGGGGTTCAAGGTCTTACTGTACGGGGTGGTGGCAGTGACAGACTTTTGTTTTTATTAGATGGAGTAACACTAAGAGACCCGAGAAATAATTTACCAACTGCAAGTGTTCCCCTAAGCTCAATTAAAGAAATTTCTCTTGAAAGAGGTGGATTTAATGCAGAATATGGGCAGGTACGTTCGGGTATTGTAAATGTTGTAACTAGAGAAGGCAGCAGACAAAATTATTCGGGAAGCATTCAAATCAGATACAGACCACCTGGACCTAAATATTGGCGCGGAGAAGGCATTAAAGATATTCACGATCCATATTCATATATATTTAGACCATTTTATGACCCTCAAGTATGCTGGACAGGCACAAGTGCCTGGGATGAATATACAAGAAAACAATATCCTGAATTTATGGGTTGGAACGAAGTTTCAAAAAAATTAAACAGCGATAATGACCCAAATAATGATTTAACTCCATTAGGTGCTCAAAGAGTTTTTATGTATGAAACAAGAAAAAAACAACCAAACAACCAACCTGATTATGAAATAGATGCTGGTTTTGGTGGCCCAGTTCCATTTATAAGTAAAGCCCTTGGTGATTTGAGATTTTTTACATCTTATAGAAGTAATAGAGAAATGCTTTTATTCCCACTGACTAGACCTGATTACAGAGATTATGATTGGACTATTCAACTAAACTCTGATTTAACCCCTTCTTTGAAGCTTAGAATATCAACTCTAATTGGTAAACAATTTACAATTAGACACAATTGGGATGCTACAGGAATCTATTATTATCCAAGATATCCAAATGAAATTGCAGGCGTAGCAAGTAATATTGGAGCTCCTTCTGATTTAATATCAATGTTTTCCGATTTTAATTTTTCATTGGCAGATATTGGACATCAATCTGTTGCTTCGAAGTTAACTCATTCTTTAAGCTCCAAAACTTTTTATGAAATATTAATTGAACATTATAGAAGTGATTATAATGTTCGACCTACTCGCTGGCGTGATACTTCTAAGTTATATGAAATTGTTCCAGGATTTTTTGAAGATGAAAATCCATTTGGTTATTGGCCTTACGAAGCTAAAGGTGTTTTAATTACTGGCGGTCAACACGTTGCTAAAGCAAGAGATTTTAGTAAAGTCAGTTCAACTACTATTAAAGGCGATTTAACAAGTCAAATTAATTTTAATAACCTGATTAAAACAGGATTTGAATTTGTATATAATGATTTGAATCTTGATTATGGAACAATAGCATCTGCTACTGCAGGAAAAACTTATGCTGTAAGAGTTCAGCAACGAGTAAATCCAATAAGAGCAGCATTCTATGCTCAGGATAAGCTTGAATTCGAAGGTTTAACTGTTAATCTTGGATTAAGAGTAGATTACAGTAACTCAAATACAGATTGGTGGTTAACTGACCCCTTCGATGTTTATTTTTATTCATCAAAGTATAATGAATCCAGAAGTTTTCCATTGGAAAAATCTAAACCGCAATGGCAAATTTCTCCACGACTTGGTATTGCTCATCCAATTACCGAAAATGCAAAACTATTTTTTAATTATGGTCACTTCAAACAATTGCCCCAATATGAAAGCATATTCAGAATACAAAGAAATTCTTTAAAAGCACTGACAAGTATAGGAGACCCAAATGTAATTTTAGCAAAGACAATTTCTTATGAACTTGGTTTCGATTATTTAATTACAGAAGATATATTTCTTCAGGTTGCAGCATTTTATAATGATATTTATGACCAGCAGGATTATACACAATATATATCAAGCTCAGCAGGATTTTCTTATTCAAAAACCACTAACAATAATTATGAAGATACACGAGGTTTTGAATTAACACTTAGAAAAACACGAGGAAGATGGTGGTCAGGTTTTGCAAATTATACTTATTTAGTTAGAACAAGCGGGCATTTTGGCAGTTCTCAAATTTATGATGACCCATCATTGCAAAAAGCTTGGGATGAACAAACAGTTAATCTTTATCAGGATAGACCAATTCCTCAGCCATTTGCAAGAGTTAATTTAAACTTTTTTACACCTGATGATTTTGGACCTGAAATTTTTGGTCATAAAATTTTTGCAGGTTGGCTTTTGAATTTAATTGTTGACTGGCAGGCAGGTGGCTGGGTAACCTGGAATCCTAAAGGTCTTCCTGATATTTCTTATAATGTTCAATCAGTTGATTATTTCAATACAACTCTAAGATTGAATAAATCGTTTGACGTTGGGAAATTAAGAATTGATTTATTTATGGATGTTTATAATGTATTGAATACACTTCGTTTGTGGAATACTGGAGACCAGGATTATTTGAGATCTTTACATCTTCCAAAGAGCGAAGCTTATGATAATATTCCAGGCAATGATAAAGTTGGTGATTATAGAAAACCTAATGTTGAATTCCAACCTATGGAATATCAAGCAGTGATTGACCCAACAAAACCTGGCAAGAATAATGTAATTTATTATGAAGGAACCACATCGAAATATTATGAATATGTGAATAATCAATGGAGCGAGGTTGACCAGAACAGAATTAACAAAATTCTTGAAGACAAAGCTTACATTGATATGCCAAATCAATCAACATTCTGGTTCTTAAATCCGCGCAGCTTTTACTTTGGATTAAGATTAACATTCAATCTTTAAAAAGAAATGAGGTGTCTATGAAAAAGTTTAGAAGTAACTCTATTTTCTTTTTTATTGTTTTTTATTTCATAGGACTAAATTCAATAAATCTTGCACAGGATATTAGATGGCTGAGAATAGGACAGCTGCAAACACCAATTAATGAAATTGGAGCAGAATACGAAAACGAATTTCCAGAAGGAAATACAAACTATTTTTCCTGGCCGGCATTGTATGGGATTGATCAAAATACTTGTCGTATGAGAGGATTATGGATAGGCTGCAAAGATTATTATGACCCGGTTGAAAAAAAACTTAAAGGTGTTAAAGTAATAGGCTCAGGACCTCGAGATGCAAGCGACCGTGTAAATCAAATTTTTGAAAAAGAAATAAAATTAGTAGGAAAAAATTTACACCCGGTTGTAATAGTCGATGACCAGAAAGCAAGTCCACTTGATAATTATGACAAACTCGACAGCCTTGATGAAAATCTTTTATCCGATAGAATGGTGTTGGTTAGATTTAATACTTCAATAGGAATTTCAGTTACTAAAAAAGTTTATGCATTTTCTCAGCCTAATCATGATGATTATATAATTCATGAATATATTTTTAAGAATACTGGAATTTATAACAAAGCTGGAGATGTGTATAAACAAACGCTGAAAGATGTATGGTTTTATTTTGTTTATAGATATGCATTTGCAGGAGTTACTTCTTCTGGCTTTGGTTCTACATGGGGTGCATTTTCATCGACATGGGGAAATAGTACTATTAATCATGCATTTGGACAAAATCCTTCTTCACCTGATTTTACTGACCCAAATTCACCAATTTATAATATGAGAGGATTTTATTCATGGTATGGACCAAATAAAGATAGACCTGTATCTTATGATGAAGACTGGGGATGTCCAAACGAATCTGAAGATGGGGTGCTTGGTTCTGCTAAATTTGCTGGATGTGTGACTCTTCATGCAGATGTTAGTCCTAAAAATCCCTCTGATGATGTTTTTCAACCTAAGACTACATGGTTTATTGGTTCCGACATTACAGCAATGCAAGCAAATGTAAGTCAATATGATGAAGTTTTTATGGGTGATAGATATGATATTATGAGTGAAGGACATGCACCACGACAGCACGATGAAGTAGTTGGAAATGATTATCCAATTAATTACACAGACCCGAGAAGACAAACTGGTGGCGGAACAAGTCAGGGTCAGGGTTTTGGGCCTTATACTCTTGAACCTGGTGATAGTGTTAGAATTGTTTTTGCAGAAGCTGTTAATGGCCTTTCATGGGAAAAATGCAGAGAAATAGGAAATAACTGGCTACAATGGAGAAATAATTCACCAACCAAGCCACCCCTTTTATTACCAGACGGAACTCAAACACAAAACCATAATCTTTATAAAAAGTTGTGGGTTTATACAGGAAAAGATTCTATACTAAAAAGTTTTAGAAATGCAATGAAAAATTTTCAATCTAATTTCAAAATACCACAAGCACCACCGCCTCCAAAAACATTTAGAGTTACATCTGGTGGAGATAGAATAAAACTCGAATGGTCTGATAATGCAGATTCTTGGCCTCATTTTAATGGTTATGTAATTTATAGAGCAGAAGGAAGAGTTTTAGATTATAGAACAAAATATGAAAAAATCTTTGAGTGTGATAAATCTAATGTTGTTCATAGTTATGATGATAAAACAGCCAAAAGAGGTTTTGATTATTACTATTATATTCAAACAAAAGATGATGGCACTCAGAATGATATTGAACCGGGTAAGCCTTTATACAGCAGTCCATTCTGGACTGTAACAAATAGACCAGCTACTTTGCAGCGTCCTCCAGTTACAACAACTTTAGATTCTGTGAGAGTTGTTCCAAATCCGTATGATATTCGGGCAAGGATATTTCAATTTGGTGATAAATCACAATACGATAGAATTGCATTCTATGGATTGCCTCCGGTATGCAAGTTAAAGATATTTACTGAACGCGGTGATTTGATATGGGAAAAAGACCATACAAAAGGAACTGGAGATGAATTGTGGGATTCGTTAACAAAATATGGACAGATAGTATCGAGCGGTATTTATATTCTTTATGTAGAAACTCCTGATGGTCGTTCTGTATTCCGTAAATTCGTGATAATTAGATAAGGAGGAGATTATAAATGAAAACATTGTTAAAGAATTTTTTGCCGGGATTGTTAATATGCTTTATCTTCTTTAATTCTAATTATTCTCAGCAAAAACAAAAATTAGCACAAAGCGGATTTCAGTTTCTAAGTGTTGTTTCCGATGCTCGTGCAGCTGCAATGGCAGAAGCTATGACAAGTCTTCAGTTTGGTTCTAGTTCATTGTTTTTTAATCCTGCCGGAATGTCTGACATGCAAACTTTTATAGATGTATCTGCAAGTGCAAATAAATGGATTGCTGATATTAATCATTACACTTTGAGTCTTGCAATAAATCCTTACGATGGAAATTACGGTGTAATTGGTTTTACAATTCAAAGTGTTGACTATGGTGAATTTTATGGTACACGCGTTAATAAAGCCTCTCCATTAGGTTATGAAGATATTGGAATTTTTAAATTAAGTGCAATTGCTGTTGGCCTTGGTTATGCAAAACAACTAAGCGATAAATTTAGTGTGGGCGGGCAAATTCGCTGGATAAGGCAGGATTTAGGAGAAAGCATTATACCTGTAATTAATGTTGGGTTAGATACCACACAGAAAACTGTTTCCAATAAATTATCACCATTTATTTTTGATTTCGGTACGCAATATAGAACTGGATTTAAAAGTTTAGTATTTGGAATGTCAGTTCGGAACTTTTCAAAAGAAGTTAAATATGCAAAAGAAGGATTTCAGGCTCCGCTTGTTTTTACATTAGGTATTTCAATGAATCTTTTAGATTTTATAGGAGAACTGCCATTTAATCAATCATTATACTTAAGTATTGATGCAAGTCATCATAGAGATCATCCCGAGCAAATTAAAATTGGTATTGATTATAAATTATTCAATGCTTTTTCATTACGAGGTGGTTATATATCAAATAATTTCGAAAGCGGCTTTACTTTTGGATTGGGTATCGCAAGTTATGGTTTTGCAATTGATTATGCTTATACTCCTTTTGGTGTATTTGATAAAGTACAAAGATTTACCGCAAGATTTTCTTTTTAATTTGATTTGAAGTTTATGTTCTATAAAATTTTTAGAGCATCAAGGAGAATTATTATGAAACAAAAAAGTTTAATTATAACTTTGGTCATAGTCATATCGATTAAATTTTTGACTGCTTGTAAATATGATGTAGCAGAGCCAATGTGGGATAAAGAATTTCCCGAAGCACCAATTCCCAAAATTACTCAGGTAGACCCTATTCAGGCTAAGCCCGGAGTCAATACGATTACAATTCAAGGTGAGAATTTAGACGTTAGCGGAACAAATGTTTATTTTGATAACACATCAGCTGAAATGGTTTCTGTATCATTAACTAAAATTGTTGTAAGAAGACCAAATCTTGCTACTGAATCAAGCTATATTAAAGTAGTTCCCAATCAGGCTCTTACTGTTGCAAAATATGGACCTTACAAAATTGATAAAGTCTTAGATCGCTATGGTTCTTTTTTAGATAATTTGCAATTGAGTGTTCTTGCAGTTGATAAAAATGAAAATCTTTACGTGGTCGAAGCAGCTTCTCGAAATATTGTTAAAGTTACACCGGTTGGTCAAAAGTCAATTATTGGTTTGGCAACAAGACCGCCCACAGATGCTAAAGTTGGTCCCGGTGGAAAACTTTATATGCCAGGTAATAATCGTTCAATTGATGTAGTAGATTTATATACAGGAGAAGTAAAAGAATGGTTAAGACTTCCATCTGGTAAAGTTGTTAAATTTGGCGATTTTGATGCCAATGGATATTTCTATACGGGAGGCACTCGCAGCGACCTTGTTATTATAGCTCCAGATTTATCAGTTAAATCAGCCGGTGTTTATACAACTGATGAAATTCTTGCCATTCGTGTTTTTAATGGTTATGTATATGTGGCTTCACGAAAAGCAAGTTCTCAAGAACCTGCTAAAATATGGAGACATTCAATTGATGGTAATGGTAATGTAGGAAGCAAAGAATTAGTTTTTGATTTAAGTACAAGCAGTGAATTTTCTTCGCGCTTAATTAGAGGTCTTGCATTTTCTGAAAATGGTATTATGTTTATTGCAACCGATTCTTCTAATCCAATTTTAATTTTTGATATGGCATCTAAACAATTGGATTATTTTTATAAGAATATTATTCCTCCTTATTGTAAAAATTTTTATTGGGGTAATGGAAGTTTTCTTTATATGATAATTGGTGATGCAACAGCAGGACAGGAATGGACTGTTTTTCGTGTTGATATGGGCTCAAAGAGTGCACCATATTATGGAGGTTAAAAGAAGAAAAGAAACTAATTAATTTAATGAACTTGAAGTAATAATTGAAAGAATGAAATTATTGTACTTGATGAAGTAAATATTCTTTGTATTAAAATCCATAATCAAGAATTGACGAAATAAATAGATTTTTATTGTGTAATAAGTTTTTTATTTCATACAAATTGAGAAAAAAATAAAATTTTGTTTTTTGATTGAAATTGTGAATAATTATAATAACTCAACCCCCGTCCCCTTCTCTTAGGAAGAGAAGGGGTGAAAAAATCCTTCTCTTTCTAAGAGAGGGGTAAAGGGAGAGTTCATTAATAAATAATGCATAAACGAATTAAAATTAAGTGAAGACAATAGATGATAATTTTTTTTAGGTAATAAATTTAATATCTGCTTTTTATCGTAATAAGGTTGTGTGAAAATAATTAATATA
>JARYLX010000349.1 GCA_029907415.1 Melioribacter sp. | reverse complement strand
TGTGATAATTGATTTACTTACCGACAGCGGAACTTCTGCTATGAGTTCAGAACAATGGAGTGGAATAATGAAGGGAGATGAATCATATGCTGGTGCTAAAAGTTTTTTTCGATTCGAAGCAGCGGTAAAAAAAATTACAAATCATAAATTTATAATTCCTACTCACCAAGGAAGAGCAGCAGAAAAAATTTTATTTTCTATCCTTGGCGGCAAAGGAAAATATTTTATAAGTAATACTTTTTTTGATACAACAAGAGCAAATATCGAATTCACTGGAGCTGAAGCTGTTGATTTGTTATGCGAAGAAGGAAAGCACCCAGAATTAAAAGCACCTTTCAAAGGTAACATGGATGTTAATGTACTCGACGAATTTATTCAAAAAGTTGGAAAAGAAAATATTCCACTTGTAATGCTTACAATTACAAATAATTCGGGTGGCGGACAGCCTGTATCAATGCAAAATATCAAAGAAGTAAGAGCAATTTGTAATAAACACAACATACCTTTCTTTTTCGATGCATGCCGTTTTGCTGAAAATGCTTACTTCATAAAATTAAGAGAAGAAGGTTATAAACAAAAATCGGTTCCTGAAATTGTTCAGGAAATGTTTTCTTATGTTGATGGTTCAACCATGAGTGCAAAGAAAGATTCACTTGTAAATATTGGCGGCTGGCTTTCATTAAATGATGAAGAATTAGCGATGAAATGCCGAAATCTTTTAATTGTAACTGAAGGTTTTCCAACATATGGAGGTTTAGCAGGCAGAGATTTAGAAGCTATAGCTCAGGGTTTAGAAGAAGTTGTAGATGAACATTATCTTCAGTATAGAATTCGAAGTATTGAATATCTTGGTGAAAAATTATTGAATGAAGGCGTCCCGATTATTGAACCACCAGGCGGTCATGCCATTTATCTTGATGCAAAGAGATTTACCCCGCACATTCCTCCAGAACATTATCCCGGACAATCAATTGTCTGTGAACTTTATATTGAAGGAGGTTTAAGAACAACTGAAATTGGTTCTGTTATGTTTGGCAAATATGACAAACAAACTGGGAAATTAATTCCAGCAATGATGGAACTGGTTCGTCTTGCAATTCCAAGACGAGTTTATACTCAAAGTCATATTGATTATGTCGCAGAAGTTGTAACTGAAGTATACAAGATGAGAAATAAATTAAAAGGATACAAAATTGTTTATGAAGCACCAATACTCAGGCATTTTACTGCAAGATTTCAGCCTCTGTAATTTAAGATGGAGTTATAATGAAAATAATAAAATATTTTTCACAGGATTTTCAAAATCAAATATGGAGATTATTAATTTCTGACAAAGATAAATTAATTATCGAAACCCGTAATCCAAATACAAAGGAGGCTTTCTTCGATTGCTTTGATATTAATGATAAGAAATTCTTGTTTTCAGATTTTCAACTTGATGAAAAATATTATGTTGGAATAGAAACTATCTACAAAGAAATTATTTACTTCCATAAATTTCCTAAACCTGATTTACCAAATCACAAAGAAATAATTGCTTTCGATATTAAAACTCAAAACATTTTATGGACAAACAATGAACTTAGTTTTCTGTTTGCTTATGATGATAAAATATTTGCATACAAACAGGGATTTGAAGAAAGATATTTCTTTGCACTTAATTATCTTGAAGGAAATATAGTCAATGAATATGGAGCTGATTATATAAAAATAAATTCGTTAAGACATGAATCCGAAAATTTAAAAGATTATAGTCATTTCATTTTCCCTCAAGTGTATTTAAGTGAAAACCAAAATATTTCTAAAATTATTAACGATTATTTCTCAAGAATAAAATTGATTGGAGATATTGAATATGGAGTTTATAATAATTTACTTCTTTTAAGTTATCACTCACAAAATCAATTTGGAAATCTAAAAAATAATTTTGCTGCTATTGACATGCTTAATAATTCGACTAAAATTTCAGTAGTTCTTAACGAAAATACAAAATCGTTTATGACGGATTCATTTTTTATGTATAAAAATTTTTTAATTTTATTAAAAGAAAAAAATGGATTGATTATTTATAAAATGGAATAGCAAAAATGGAACTATCATTAGAAGAAAAGAAAATTCTTCTTAAAGCAGCTCGCACAGCAATCAATTCTATTTTCACAGGCGAAGAAATTCCACAACCTGATTATGAAAAATATCCCAAGCTAAAAACGCATGCTGGGGCATTTGTTACTCTAACAGAATTAGGAAGACTGCGCGGTTGCATCGGTTATATAGTTTCTGATAAACCTCTTTACGAAACAGTTTGTGATGCAGCTGTAAGTGCAGCTTTAAATGACCCAAGATTTCCACCTGTCCGTCAACCCGAGCTTGACAATATTGATATTGAAATATCTGTCTTATCAGAACCATTTCAATTGAACAGTTACGACGAAATAATTGTTGGTAAACATGGCTTAATACTCGAAGAAAAAGGGAGACGCGGATTATTATTGCCTCAGGTTCCAATTGAGCATAATATGAACAAAGAGCAATTTCTTGATGCTATTTGTCAAAAAACCGGTTTTCCTGCTGGATACTGGAGAACTAAACAATTAAAATTAAGTGGTTTCACTGCTCTTGTATTCAACGAGAAAGAACTGGAGGAAAAATGAAACAGGTAAGAGAACCATCAGTTGCAGGTATGTTCTATCCTTCATCACCTTCTAAATTAAAAGAAGAGGTTCAAATTCTTCTTGATACATCCAAACCTTCAGAAAATAT
>JARYLX010000348.1 GCA_029907415.1 Melioribacter sp. | reverse complement strand
AATGGAAAAGAATATCAACTGAGTGATTTCAAAAATTCAAAAGCAATTGTAATTTTTTTTATCGCAACTCAGTGCCCTGTTTCTAATGCATATAATTCAAGAATGGAAAAAATCTACGAAGAATATAAAGATAAAGGAATTGCTTTTATAGGAATTAATTCCAACAAACAAGAAAGTATAGAAGAAATTAAAGAGCACGCAAAAAAGAATAATCTTAACTTTATTATTCTAAAAGATGTAAATAATGTTATTGCAGATAAATTCAAAGCATCTGTTACACCAGAAGTTTATGTGCTGAATTCTGAATTTGAAATTCTTTATCATGGAAGAATAGATGATTCACGAAAAGAAGAAGAAGTAAAAAGCGAAGATTTGCGTAATGCATTAAATGAAATTCTTCAAGGGAAAAAAGTATCTAAAACAGAGACAAAAGCATTTGGCTGCACTATTAAAAGGGTGAATTAAAATGAAAAAATTTTTTGTCCTTCTATTTTTTGTTTTCATTTTTACAGGATTCAAGTTAACTCATAACAATGATGTAATAGTAGAAAAAATTGATAAATATAAACTTCAAAAACTAATTAAGGATAGAAAAGGGAAATTATTATTTCTGAATATATGGGCTACATGGTGCGAACCATGCAGAGAAGAATTTCCTGCAATAGTAAAGTTATCAAATGAATTTAAGGATGTTGACTTTGTAGGCATCAGTGTAGATTTCCCAGAAGAAATTGAATCAAAGATAAAACCGTTTATAAAAAATAATAAAGTGAATTTTCCAGTTTATGTAAATTCATTTTCAAATGACGAAGAACTAATTAATATGTTAAATAAAGATTGGAATGGAGCAATACCCGCAACATTTATCTTTGATAAATCAGGTAAACTAATTTCATTTATCGAGGGGAAAAAATCTTACGAAGAATTTGAGAAAAATATAAAAAGAGCAAGACGCAAATAGTCTTGCTCTTTATTGAAAATTATTTTGTTAATTCAAAATGGTCAAATAACTCACCTGTAGCAGTAAAAGAATCATAAACTAATTTATTTTCATCAATTGATATTACCTGAAATAATTGAGTGAAAGAACCAAGTTTCTCAATTAAATTGGAATACATTGGATTTGCTTTATACTGTTTTGGACCAGATACAGAAGTAATATAAATAGTTCCTTCAGGATTGATTTCTCCGCCTTTAATTCGATAAGTTCTTGCATAAGTATGGTCGTGTCCCTGTAAAACCAAATCAACTTTATACTTATCGAAAATTGGCATAAATGCATCACGAATTTTTTTGTTGTCTCTTCCTTCTCCAGTTGAATAAACAGGATGATGATAAACTACAATTGTCCACTTATTTTTATTAGAAGATAAAATTTTATTCAGCCAGTTAACCTGTTCTTCCAAATTATAATTTGTGTTTAGAAAAATAAATCTTACACCTTGATAATCAACATAATAAACTGATTCTTTCATGTTATCGAGTCCATTTTCGGGAAGTGTAAACATTTTTTTCCAAAGTATATAATCATTGATTCTTTTTTTCTTTCCATCTACGAATTCAATTGTAAGGTCATGATTGCCAACAGCCATAATCGAAGGTATCATTCTATGAATAAATCCAGATGCTTCGAACCATTCCTGCCATTGTTCATCGTTAGGTTCGTCTGTCAAATCACCAACAAATAACCAGAAAGCAGCATCAGGTGCTTTGCGAAATGTTTCTCTGAAAATTCTTGAAACATCTTCATATAAATTGTTTTGCGGGTCGCCAAGATAAACAAACTTAAAAGGCTTTATGTTTTTACTTGCAGTTTTAAATTGATTCCATTCGCTCCACAGCGAATCGGAGCCAACGCGATATATATATACTGTATTTTCAATTAGGTCTTTTAATATTGATGAATAGTAATAAACTTTTTTCCCGCTATCAAATGTGAGTGAATCGATTGATGCATTTGTAGAAATTATTTTCTCTTTGAATTCTATCCAGTTAGTTGAAACAGAATATTGCACCTGTGGATTTTTATATTTGTGATGTGATTGCCAGGTAATTGCAATACTGTTGTAAGGAGTTTCGGTTAGATTTAAGATTATTCTTTCCGGAAGATCTTTCTGTGCATAATTTTTATTTATAAACAGAAAAATTAGCATTAAAAAAATTCGAATTAGATTTTTCATTGTTCACCTTTAAATATGTTGTTAGTGTATTTTAGAATATCAAATTTTCTTTTGCATCCGGAATAATTCATATAACGAATTTTACCGAATATTGGTCTTTCGTTCCATGCTCTATCATGAACTCCACCAATTGACCATGCAATGCCTGTGTAACCGTTTGGATCTCTTCCATCCAATTCATATTTATCATTTAAGTAAATTGCTATTTTGAGAGCAGCTTCGGGAGATTCAGACCATTGTAAAATTTTTTTTGCCCAGTACATTCTTAAATAACTATGCATTTTTCCTTTCTTAACCATTTCGAGTTGAGCTGCATTCCATAAATCATCATGAGTGGTTCCATTTTCAAGTTCTTTAAGTGAGTAAATGTATTCCCGCTTATCTTTGCGATGTTCATTAAGAGTTTGTTTTGCCCAATCTGGAAATCCTTCGAACGAATCATATTTTTTATTGTAATAACAAAAGTTATCAGCCAGTTCTCTTCTAACAATTAGCTCTTCCAGAAAGGCCTCTTTTCCCGATGCATTTGAGTTTAAAACTTTTAATACAATAAATAAAGGAGAAATCTGTCCAAAATGAAGATATGGGCTCATGTT
>JARYLX010000347.1 GCA_029907415.1 Melioribacter sp. | reverse complement strand
CAAAAAGAGTAATTAATAATGGGAAAAATGTTATAATACTCGTTCCTGAAATTTCACTCACACCTCAAATTACATCTCGGTTCATAAATTATTTTGGAGATACGGTTGCGGTATTTCACAGCAGAATGTCATTAGGCGAAAGATATGATACATGGCGGGGGATAATATCAGACAAATATAAAATTGTTATTGGTCCCCGCTCAGCATTATTTGCACCATTAAAAAACATTGGATTGATAGTAGTTGACGAAGAACATGACCAGAGTTATAAACAACAGGAAATTGTTCCTAAATATCATGCAAGAGATTCTGCGATTATAAGAGCAAAATTTAGTAACTGTCCTATTATACTTGGGTCTGCCACGCCTTCCATTGAAAGTATGTACAATGCAATTAATGGAAAATATGTATTGCTTGAACTTCCAGAAAGAATTGATAATGCAAAAATGCCGGTCATTAAATTAATTGATGTAGTAATTGAACAGAAAAAGAAAAGAATGGAAAGTATATTTTCAAAAATTTTACTTGAAGAAATAAGCAGCCGGATTTCGAAGAAAGAAAGTGTAATCATTTTACAAAATAGAAGAGGTTTTGCAACTCAGGTTTATTGTAATGATTGTGGAGAAGTTATTCTTTGTCCTGATTGTTCAGTTTCAATGGTTCATCATATAAATAAGAACATATTGAAATGTCACTATTGTGGAATTACATTGCCAGTCCCCAAAGCCTGTCCAGTCTGTGGTTCATTATCCTTAAAATTTTTTGGAACAGGAACCCAGCGTGTGGAAGATGAACTTGAATTTTATTTTCCAGATTTGAAAATAGAAAGAGTTGATTCCGATGCAATTGAAAGAAAAGGTAAACTTGGAGAAATACTCAATAGATTTAGAAAAGGAGAAATTAATATTTTAGTTGGAACACAGATGGTTTCGAAAGGATTGGATTTTGCAAACGTAACTTTAGTGGGAGTTATTTCAGCAGAAACTACACTCTGGATTCCTGACTTTAGAGCAGATGAAAGAACATTTCAATTATTAACACAAGTAGCAGGAAGATCAGGGAGAAGCGAAAAACAGGGGGAAGTGATTATTCAAACACAGAATTCAAGAAATTTTGTTCTTCAAAAAGTTCTGCAAAATGATTACAAAGGATTTTATGAAAAAGAAATTGTTCTAAGACAAAAAGGCGAATATCCTCCCTTTACGAGACTTGGTTTAATTGAAATTAAAGATGAAAAAGAGGAACGCGCTCGTGCTGCAATTACAGAATTATATAGTTATCTGAAGAAATATGAAAAAGTATTAAAAATTTCTCCTCCAACAGAAGCCGTAATTTATAAACTCAAAGGTTTCTACAGATTTCACATTCTTGTTAGAAGTTCGAAAAAGACTGACCCTTCCGGGAAAATACTCCGAAATGCAATATTGAATTCTTACATAGAATTTAATCAAAAGACAAAATTCAAAGATGTAAAATTGTTGATTGATATTGACCCCCAGAATATTTTGTAAAAGCAATGCGCTATCAGCAGTCTTGAATTTGAATGCTGACAGCGCAAAATTGAACTATGCACTTAAAAAGCTTAAGAAAGGAACTGCTTTTGCAATCAAGAAGAGTATAAGTCCAAATCCAATCCACATGCAGAAAATCAATACAAAATATTTTACAAGAGATTGTGACTTAAACATTTTAGCAAATCCGATACTAACAATTGCATAAAACCATATTGAAAAAATATCTAACTTGGAGAGCACAAAGTGAGTAAATGATGTTTGTTCTGTTTCAATAAATGCTGCTAAACTTGTAGAGGTAAAAAATTTATCGGTTGCAAAAGCTAATATTACCATGACTATTACCTGAATTACAAAAATGTAATAAGGAAGTCCATATGCCGACATAGCATCTTTGTAAGTTCCGTTCCCTTTCAATATTAATTTTGTGAGTAAAAAGAAAACACCCGATACAATAAAAAATGAAATAAAAGTAAATATTAAAATTCCGAATGCACTAAAAATTGTATTTGCTATTCCACCGCGTTCCATTCTTTCTCTTATAGTTTCGAGCTGTTGTTCTTTTTGAGCTTCTGTCATCTGTCCTTTTGCAACAGCATCATCAAAATTTTTTTCTAATCGAGCCATCTGCTTTTCAATTACAGAGGACTTTATTGCAGGGTTGCTCATCATCAATATGTTTGATAATATTGCAACGACAATAAAAATGATAACTGGAATTAACCAATCGCTTGTTTTTGGTCCCAATGCACTCATCTTTGAGAAAGTATTAATTGGCTCAGAGAATACACCAACCAGCTTATCAGTGTGGTTTAGTTCAAGTTCTTCTGGTTCATTCGGAGATGTTTCTGTTGCTTGATGGTTCTTAGTTTCTTCCATTAATTTGTTCCTCCTTTATTTGTTTGAGGTGTGCCTTATAAAATTAGAAAAAAAAATCATAAGTTTTTAAAAAAATCTTGTATTAGTAGAAATCTTAATTCCGACATAGAAAAATAAAAGGGACTGTTTAAAGAGCTAAAAAAGGGATAAATTTGGGGAAGAAAAATTCACCCAATAGGTGAAAAATAAATTTCAAGCAAAATAGAGATAAGAATGAAACCATTAAAACGAATCAAAGTAATAGGCAGTAAAGAAAAACTAAGCAACCGAATTGGAATACCATTAGTGGAAGAAATAGTAGATCGACTTGAAATACGAGAAGCGATAGATGAAAAATTTCCGAAGCCGGGGAGTAATAGAGGAATAAAATCAAGTGACTACATAATG
>JARYLX010000346.1 GCA_029907415.1 Melioribacter sp. | reverse complement strand
TTCCTTCATTTTTACTCATCCTAAGATCAAGGGGTGAATCTTCTCTAAATGTAAAACCCGCTTCAATATTATCGAGCTGATAAGAAGAGACCCCGAGATCTACAAAGATGCCGTCAAACTTTTCAATGAACTCAATCTTCGAAATAATGTCGATATTAGAAAATGTTGTATTATAAACAGAAAATCTTTTATCAGATTGAAATTTTTCTTTACAATATTTGAATGCATTTTCATCTTTGTCAGTTGCAATCAATTTACCACTTTGGTTAAGATTTTTAAGAATTGCTTCTGTGTGTCCACCAAAACCTGCTGTGCCTTCAAAATAAACTCCATCATCTTTTGTTATTAATAAATTTATGCTCTCCTTCAGGAGAACTGGAGTATGTAAATTCATCTCTTCTTTTGCTGCATAATATTTTTTGAGTATTCAGCATAAGGAACATTAATTTCCTTTTTGTATTCTTCATAAATGTTTGGATTCCAGAGTTCAAATTTTTTGTTTTGTCCTAGAATAAAAACTTCTTTATCAATCCCGGCAAATTCAAGAAGATTTTTGGGAATTAGTAATCGTGATTGTGAATCAAGTTTATCTTCTGCAGATAATTCGAAAAGCATTCTTTTAAATGTAGCTTCTTCTGGAATATAATCATCAAGCTGGTCTATTCGAACTAAAACTTCAGATTTCCAGAAATCGAGTGGATAAACATCAATATTCCTGTATAAACCTCGAGTCATAATGAATGTCCCATCTGCTTCAGGATTTATATATTTACGAAATCTGAATGGAATACTAATTCTGCCTTTTGAATCAATTGAATATTTGAAACTCCCCATGAACATGATAATTCTTCCTGAAATTTGCCACAATTAAACACTTTTTCCCACTTGAGTGCAAAATAACTGTTTTTATATGGGATTGTCAAGATTTTTTTTGAAATTAATTAACTTTTTTAGTATGAAAATGAGGAGGGTCATATAAAAGCTAAAAGAAATTAGAATTATTTAGGAAATTATTTTATGATTAATGATAATGAAATCAATAAAAATTATGAATCAAAAATTTTGGGGGAAAATTTAGTAGGAGATATTTCATTGAAAACTAAATTAGATAGTTGAGCCATCTGGGGGACTCGAACCCCCGGCCCGCGCATTACGAATGCGCTGCTCTACCAACTGAGCTAAGATGGCTTTAGATTATCTTAATTTCTTTTTATGTCTGTTCTTGCGCAGTCTTTTTTTGCGCTTATGTGTTGCCATTTTATGGCGTTTTCTTTTTCTTCCACAAGGCATATTTCTCTCCTTTTTTAATGTGATTTAATTAACTCTTGTGCTCTTTTTCCAATTTCATTATCGGGATTTATTTCAACAGCTTTTTTCCACCAAGAAATTGCTTCATCGTGATTTCCACTTGCTAAATAAACAATTCCTAAATTTAAATGTGCAATTTGATGTTCTGGTTGATACTTCAATGCTTCTTTCATCAACTTAATAGCTTCTTCATTATTACCCAATTCATAATAACATACTGCCATATCTACTAGTACATCAGAATTTTTTGAGTCGCTTTTTAAGTATTCTTTATATTTTTCAATTGCTCTTTCTTTGAACCCAGAATCATTCAAAAGATGAGCAAGTGTTAACAATTTTGATTTATCTTCTGGATTAGCTTTTAACTCTTCTTCAAGTTCATTTATTTGTTGTATGCTTTGTAAATTAATCCCACGATGAATTTCATCATCTGGCATTTGATTTGTCTTGATATTTTGTATCGGTTTATCAAATATCCCTGATGAATAAATTATTATTCCACCAATTGCAACAAGAAAAATTAATACGTAAATAATTTTTGCAGTTGAAATTTTTTTTGCCTGAATTTGTTCTTCTGATTTTGGATTTTTTTGTTTTATCTTTTTTTCAGAAATATTTGATCGTTTTACAGCTTCACCAATTTTTGCACCACAACTTGGACAAAAATTATAATCAGGCTCAACTGGCTCGCCGCAAACAGTACATCTATTATTTTTTTCCATTTCATTCATAAATTATTTAAGTGAATTTTTTTCTTTCATTCCATTATCAACTGCTGTTTTAAAATCCTTGGAAAATTTAAAAACCGGAACATAATGTTCATCTACAAAAACAGTTTCGCCAGTTCTTGGATTTCTTGCATATCTAGCTTTTTTCTTTTTTACTCTATAGCTTCCAAAACCTCTAATTTCAATTCCTTTCCCTTCTTTAAGAGCTTCAATTATAGTATTCAAAAATCCTTCAATAATAGCTTCGGTTTCAAGCTTTGTAAGCCCAGTTCCGAGAGCAACTCTATCAACTATATCGGCTTTTGTCATAACATTTTTCCCCTAAGTTATAAATTACAGTTGAAAAAATATCAAATCTTAAATTTATATCCAATTTAGAGATACGATTCGATCGTTGATACTGTTTCATAATTAAACAGATTCTATTTTTTAGATAAATATTTCTATCAACCATTCTCATATTCTTCAAAAACCAAAGGTTTTTACTGGTATATGTTTTGTATCTTAAAGTCAAAAATGAAAGGATAAAAAATGAGTTTATATAATATGTTACATGGAAAAAATCCATTTTCTGCTATTTTACTTAAAGTATTAGATATTGATCAAAATAATGGTAAATGGCGAAGTGGTAGATTTAGAGATATATATTTGAATAAAGATGCTACCGAAATTATTTTATATACTAGAAATGGTGGAGGTAATAGAGAACATTATGATGATGAAAATGAAGAGGGAGAAAATTGTACTTGTACTGG
>JARYLX010000345.1 GCA_029907415.1 Melioribacter sp. | reverse complement strand
ACACATCTTTTACATAAAATACATTTACTCATATCTCTTATTACAGAATAGGAAGATTTATCTACTTCGTATCTTGGCTTATCAACATGACCAAATGTATAAGTGTCCACGCCGTATTCTTTAGCAAGGTTTTGTAATTCGCATTTACCATTTCTAAAACATGAATAGCATTCTCCATAGTGTTCGCTTAACATTAAATCAAGAATGTGACGTCTTGCCTTTCTTACCATAGGTGTAGATGTTTTAATCTTTATTGGTGAAGTAATTGGAAATGAACAACTTGCCTGTAATGTTCTCATTCCCTCAACCTCAACAACGCATATTCTGCAGACTCCAGCTATGCACAAATCTTCATGATGGCATAATGTAGGTATTGAAATTCCAACTTTTTTGCATGCTTCTAAGATTGTAGTTCCTAACGGTACGGAGACTTTCTTCTCATTGATTTCAACTGTAACAGTTCCACCAATTGTACTTGTATCTTTTGGAATTTCAACTGTATGAGCAGTTTGACTTGCGGGTGCTCTGAAATCTCCTTTACTTTCCATTTTTACCTCCGTTTCCGTTAAAAATTTCTTCTTTAAAATTTTCTAAAATAGAAATAAATGAATTTGGGCTTGACTGTCCTAGTCCACATTTTGATGCTACCTGCATTGTTCGTCCTAATTCTTTTAGTTGATTAATGTAAGCAAATGTATATTCACCTTTTTCAATCATCTCTACACCTTCTAATAATTTTACATTTCCTATTCTGCAGGGTGTGCATTGGCCACATGATTCTTCTACAAAAAATTCCATGAAATTTTTTAATACATGAAGCATGTTTCTACTTTCGTTGAATATCATAATTGAGCCTCCAGTTGCCGCATCCTCATAAGCTAAAGTTCTGTCAAATTGGGATTTAGGAATACATATGCCAGATGCACCACCAACTTGAACAGCCTTTGTATTTTTAGCACCTACAATATCTAATAATTCAGAAATTTTTATGCCCCATGGTAATTCATAAACTCCCGGTCTTTCACAATCTCCAGATACAGAAAATAATTTTGAACCAGTAGATTTATCAGTACCATATTTTCTAAACCAACTGCCACCTTTGATTACTATATGAGGAACGGAAGCTAATGTTTCAACATTGTTAACTACTGTTGGTTTGCCCATGAATCCTGTATTGACAGGATAAGGTGGACGATTGCGTGCTTCTCCTCGATTTCCTTCGAGAGATTCAATTAATGCAGTTTCTTCTCCACAGACATATGCACCAGAACCAAGTCTTATTGTTATATCAAAATTAAATCCTTCTTTACCAAGAATATTTTTTCCAAGTAAATTATCTTTTCTCATATGTTCGAGATAGTCTTCAAGTGAATTAAGCATATATTCATATTCACCGCGCAGATAAACAATTCCTTTTGTTGCCCCAATTGTATAACCAGCTATAACCATTCCATCAAACACTAATTCTGGGTACTCCATTAGAAGAACTCTGTCTTTAAATGTTCCTGGTTCTCCTTCGTCTGCATTGCATATAACATATTTTTGGTCTGCGGATGCTGCAGCAACAAGTGTCCATTTAGTTGCGGTTGGAAAACCAGCTCCACCTCTACCTTTTAATTTTGATTCACGCAATTCGAATAATATATCTTCGCGAGATTTTTCAATAGCTTTTTTAATTCCTTCCCCGCGATTATATTCAGAAAAAATAAGTATTCCTTTCCTATTCTTTTCCATATGTCACCTCACTTCAATTCACTAAGTATTTGAATTGCTTTTTCAGGAGTTAATTTTGTATAAACTCTTTCATTAATTATCATTGCTGGTCCCTGATCACACATACCTACGCAATTTGTGTATTCGAGAGTAAATTTTTTGTCTTTTGTTGTTTCCCCAAAATTAATTCCAAGTTCTCTTTGAATTGCTTTTGCAACAGAATCTTTTCCTTGCATGTCACAAGATATTGTTTTGCATAAACGAATTATATATTTCCCTTTTGGTTCTGTACTTAAAAAAGAATAGAAAGATATTACACTGTAGACTTCTACAGGATGAATATCAAGTAATCGAGCTATTTCCTGCTGAGCAAAATCTGGTATATGTTTATGTTTTCTCTGTACAGCCTGAAGAATAGGAAGTAATGAAGATTTATCTTTTCCATATTTTGTTACAAGTTGTTCTATTTCTTCTGTTAATTCATTTTTTTCCAGTATTAACATTTTACTTCACCTCCTTCTTTAATAAATTATCTACTTTTTGAATAAGTTCATCGGGTGAAATGGGTTTTTCAACAAAATCATCAACGGGAACCATTTCGTTTTTCTCAAATTCTAAACCGGTAGCTTTTGCAACTGAGGTGTACATTAAAATTGGAGTGTTAATTCCTTCTTTACGAAATTTTTGTGCTAAATAGAAACCATCATCAGGTTCATCCATCATAACATCAAGAATTATTAAATCGGGTTTCAGTTCCTTTACAATCTTATAACCATCATCTGGATTAGAAGCAGAAATTATAGAATGCCCTTTCGACTTTAGAACCAGGCTGCTTGCATCAATAATATCTGGATCATCGTCAATGATTGCGATTAGAGCCATATTTCATCTCCTTTATTTGTTATTTTATATTTATTGGTAAATTGATTGTGAAAGTTGTTCCTTTATCAAATTCGGAATCAACATCAATCTTACCGTAATATGAGTCTACTATTTTTTTAACAATACTCAGCCCTAATCCAGTACCACTAATGCCTCGAGTTTTTTCATTTTTTGCTCTGAAAAATTCATTGAACAATTTTGCTTTTTCCT
>JARYLX010000344.1 GCA_029907415.1 Melioribacter sp. | reverse complement strand
ATTCCAGGGTCATTACCATTACCAGATAAAATTGATTAAATATTCATTATGGAAAAGAAAAATATCTACTCAGATGAAAAATTATTAAAAAAATTACTTGAGGATAGAGACATTACCATTGAAGATGCACTCGAAAACGAAATGGTAATTAATATGGGTCCTCAACATCCTGCTACTCATGGTGTGTTGAGATTGGTATTAAGACTCGATGGCGAAACAGTTCTTGGGGTTGTTCCAGAATTAGGTTATTTGCACAGAGGCTATGAAAAAATGGCTGAAGAAATGACCTACATTGAATATATTCCTCACACAGACCGCCTTGATTATACTGCCACTATGTGTAATAATGTTGCCTATGTTTTAGCAGTTGAAAAACTTCTTGGTATCGAAGCTCCTAAAAGAGCACAGTATATCAGAATGATGGTTGCAGAACTTTCTCGTATTGCTGCTCATATGGTTGCTATTGGAACCTATGCAATGGATGTAGGTGCTGTTACAATGGTGATGTGGACTTTTAGAGAAAGGGAAAAAATTCAAAATATTTTTGACAGATTAGCAGGGGCTCGTTTTACTACAAGTTATACAAGAATTGGCGGTGTAGCTAATGATGCAGATGATATTACATTAAAAATGGTTCGAGATTTTCTTGACCAGCATCATTCTGCTCTTGATGAAATGGATAAACTTCTTTTAAGAAATAAAATTTTTATAAATAGACTTGAAGGAGTTGGAATACTTCCTAAAGATGAGGCTATTTCACTTGGTGTGACAGGTCCAAATCTTAGAGCATCGGGAGTTGAATACGATGTGCGAAGAGCAAAACCATATCTTTTCTATAATGAAATTGATTTTAATATTCCTACTCAAGCAGAAGGTGACTGTTTAGCTAGATATTATCAAAGAGGCGAAGAAGTAAGAGAAAGTGTAAAAATACTTTATCAAATTCTAGATAAAATGCCGCAGGGAGAAGTGCTTGCAAATGTCCCTAAACATGTTCTTCCTTATAAAACAGAAATTTATACTAAAATGGAAGAACTAATTCATGATTTTATGTTGATTAATTATGGAATTAATCCTCCAATAGGTGATGTATTCTTTTCGGCAGAAAATCCTAAAGGAGAACTTGGATTTTATATTGTTAGTAATGGAAGTGGACATCCATGGAAATTAAAAATTCGCTCTCCTTCATTTTGCAATCTTCAAGCATTGCCAGTGGTTTGTAAAGGAGCAATGATTTCTGATGTGATTGCAATTATCGGAAGTTTAGACCCTGTAATGGGAGAAGCAGATAAATAAATTGTTATTTAATGTAAATTAAGGTTTAAAATGAGTTTTAGATTCACTGAAGAAAATCTTAAAAGAATAGAAGAAGCAAGAAAGAAATATCCAACACCTCTTGCAGCAGTAATGCCCGCAATTTATATAGCACAGGAACAAAATGGATATATTACTAATGAGGTTATGGAAGAAATTGCAAATGTACTTGGAATAGGTAAAGTAGATGTTTTAAGTGTTGTAACTTTTTATACTATGTTTCATACAAAACCAGTTGGTAAATATCATATTCAAGTTTGTACAAATGTATCATGTATGCTTCGCGGGGCTTATGAAATCTGGGATTTAATCAAAAGTAAACTTGGAATTAACCATATGGAAGTTACACCTGATGGAAAATTTTCATTAGAAGAAGTTGAATGTATGGGAGCCTGCGGTTATGCGCCAATGATTGCAATTAATGAAGATTACTATGAAAATTTAACTAAAGAAAAAGTCGAAGAAATACTGAATTCCCTTTCAAAAGAATGAGCAAAATGATGGAAAGAATAGTTCTGCCTGAAATTCCAAATTTAGATGATATAGAAGTTTATCTTTCACATGGTGGCTTTGAAGCTGCTAAAAAAGCATTTTCACAATCACCAGATGATATTATTGAGCAGGTAAAAAAATCTGGATTGAGAGGAAGAGGAGGTGCTGCTTTCTTAACAGGTTTGAAGTGGAGCTTTATGCCAAAAACTACAGATAAACCTAAATATCTGTGTATTAATGGTGATGAAAGTGAACCTGGTTCATTTAAAGATAGGCAGATTTTTGAATATAATCCTTTTCAATTGATTGAAGGCGCAATTATAACTTGTTATGCAATTGGAGCTCATACAGCATATCTCTATATTCGAGGTGAATATCATAAATGGATTAAGTTGATGCAGAAAGCAATTGATACAGCTTATGCAAGAGGATTTCTTGGCGAGAAAATGAAATCTACTTTTGGAATAGATTTTTACTGTAATATTTATATTCATAAAGGTGCTGGAGCTTATATTTGTGGTGAAGAATCTTCATTAATGAATTCGATAGAAGGTTTGAGAGGTTATCCGAGAGTTAAACCACCTTTCCCAGCGCAACGTGGTTTGTGGGGTTGTCCTACTACAATTAATAATGTAGAAACTATTACAAATGTCCCCCCAATAATTCTAAAAGGTTGGGAATGGTTCTCAAAAATTGGAGCACCAAAACATCCTGGTACCCTGCTTTATGGAGTGAGTGGTCATGTAAATAAACCAGGAGTCTATGAATTGCCAACCGGCATTTTACTTACAGAATTAATTTATGATTATGCTGGTGGTGTTTTAGGAAATAAAAAAATTAAATGTGTAATACCCGGAGGAACTTCTATGCCTCCATTAAGAGGCGACCAGATTGAAGGAGTTAGAATGGATGCAGAATCTCTCAAGGCTGCTGGTTCTGCTATTGGCACAGCAGGTGTAATAGTCATGAATGAAGATACAGATTTATTAAAAGTGCTTTTGAGAATTGCTCATTTCTATCACC
>JARYLX010000343.1 GCA_029907415.1 Melioribacter sp. | reverse complement strand
TAATAATCTTCTTGAAATAGCCTCGGTTCTTTTTGCCGGGTTATTTTCAGCAATGCCATCTAGGAATAAACTTATATCATTGTTTTTTGCCAGTGTGTTATCTGAATCAAAATAACCATCGCTTAATTTAGAATCAAAAATTCCTGAAGTTAAGTGTTCTTTTAATTGTTCTAAAATTTTTAACATATAACTATTTGTAACCGCAGTAAAGCCACTTGTTAAAATTGCGAAATGATGTTTGTTGAGAGGTGTTCTGACCAGATGTGTAATTAAAGCAAGGTAGCCAAGCATTATATCATCATGATGTGGAGCAGTGTGAAGTATAACCTGATTTTCCGGTGTATCCATACCTTTATTAAATCTTTCAATTATTGCTGTGTGAATTTTTTCATTTATTTCTTTAACAGATTTTCCTGATTTCTTCAGTACCAACGAAGCTAATCTATTACTTTCATAATCTGATTTTGTTAAAGAAAGAACAGGTTTATTTACTTCAATCGATAAATCAAGGACTGCCTTTTCAAGAGAAAATTCAGAAAGTGTAGTTTCCTTTTCAACATTCGCATAAATTCTTTCTTTTAATTTTGATGCTGCTCCATTTGTTAAATAAAATCTTGAATCCTTTAGTCTTTGTAAAACAGTGGCTGGATATTTATTAGTTTGAGAACTTTCAATGGATTCTTTTACAATATTGGCTTTTGATTCTCCAGCAGCAATTATGATTGCAGTTGCTTCTGGGTTATAAGTAATTGTATCAAGTCCAATTGTTATAACCAATCTTGATGAGGCTACTTCAAATCCTCCTAAATCCGTTGATGCAGCTGCTTGTGTTTGATAATTAGTTGCAGTTAATCGAGTTGTAGAAAAATGGTCGCTCCCCTGCACATTAAATCCTATATGTCCATCAGGTCCAATTCCACCAAGGAAAAATCCAATACCTCCCATCTCTCTAATTTTTTTCTCATACTGAGTACAAAATTCGTCTACAATTTCAATTGTTTCTTTTTGAAGTCTTTCAAGGCGATTTGAAGGCAATTTTGTTCTTAAGCTGAGGTCAACACGATTATCCGGGAAAATTAAATTAATCGGGAGATTTTCAGCTGTTCCAATTTTATTTACATTTATAAGTAATGCATTATTAATATCGAATCCAAATTTTTTTATATAAAATTTTTTTACGTAGTAATAAAAACTATTATGCTGCGAAGAATCAATAGGATAAAATTCATCTATTTGAACAAATTTAATTTTTTTCATATCAGGTTTTCTTTTGGGATCTAAATCAACTTTCTTGAGTCTTTCTACAACATCAGGTTTATCCCAATTTTTCATTAAGTAAGTAAACCAGTAAATAAAATATTCAGGAGTTTTACCAGTAGGAAGTGATACTACTCCTTCAGGATTATTTTGCAGCCATTCGATAAATCTCAATGCTGTTAATTCTCCAAGTTCAGGGATATTTTCAACCTGTATAACTGGTATCTTTTCTGTTGGTTTATAGATAAATTTTTTGCCTGACTTTTTTAAGAAATAATATTCTACCTTAGAATTTGTCTCCATTTCTCTCCTTTTTGAATTATTTATCATGTTTATTCAATTCATTTATTGCAAAAGAATAAGCTCCAAGAGCTATTGCTTTGCTTGTTCCTAATTGTGATATACCAACGCCAATTTTCTTAGAAGAATTATATTTTACTTTTTTGTTAGTTCCATATACATTTATTTCTGCTGATTCATCTTTCAAAAATTTTTTCATGTCATTTTCATCTGTAAGATTATAAATCTCTGCCATTAATCTTTTAACTCTTGTTCCATCAGAAGATTTTACATAATAGCTTCTCATTTCTTCAATTAAAAAAGGCATAAAAAGTGAACTTGCGCCAGCCAGTCCTCCTCCAATAACTACATTACAATCAAGTAATGTAACAGCATTAGCAATTGCATCACCGACAACAGTAGCCATTGTTTTGTAAGCTTCGATTGCAGCATTTTTGTTTCCTGGAATTAAGCCTAATGCAATTTCGTAGATTTCTTTTGGAGAAGGTGATTCTGAAAATTTAATTTTAGCTTTATCACTATAAACTCTTCTTACTCCTCGTATACTTGCATGTTCTTCAACATATTCATCTGGTGATATTTTATTTCTTAACAACCAGATTTCTCCAGCCATAGAATTATCTCCAATATATAACTCACCGTTTACCGCTAACCCAAAACCAAATCCAGTTCCTAAAGTTATTCCAATAAGATTTTTATATCGTTTAGGATTTCCTGATTTTTCTAATTCATTATTTATCCAGGGAAGAAAACCCCACAAAGCTTCGCCATAAGCATATAAATCGCCGTCATTATTTATAAAGACAGGTAAATTAAATTTATCTTTTAATAATGGACCCAGCGCAACACCACCTCTATATGCTGGCAAATTTCCTAAGTCACCTAAGATTCCATTAGGATAATCTGCTGGACCTGGGAAAGCAATACTTATTGCATCAGGTGGAACATTAAGTTTATTTTTAATTAATGTGAAACCATCTATTATATTTTTTAAAGATTTATCAAGATTATCAGCTTCGGAACTGAAAACTATTTCATCTACAATTTGATTACCAGATTGAATTGCAGAAAACACAAAGTTTGTGCCTCCTGCATCTAAAGTCATTACAACTTTATCGTTGGCATTTATTGTCATAAACAATTAGTAATTAATTATTTATATTATTTGGGGTTTTTTATTAACAGAATTCTATGGCTTGCTTCTCTACATGAAGGTTATATCGAGACAATCTAAATTATTCATAATTATATATTTAACTTAATGGTTTACCAAGAAT
>JARYLX010000342.1 GCA_029907415.1 Melioribacter sp. | reverse complement strand
AAATATTTTTCTGTTTATTGTACTGGTCTTTACTTTACTCTTCATATTAATTAAACCTGCTTTGCATTATTCAACTACTTATAGTTCGCTAATAAAAAATTTAGGGAAATCTCTAACCACAGAACACTCAATTATTTTTTATTCAAGCAAAATTAAAGATGAAAATCAGATAAAACTTTTGGGAATAATGCACGATTACTTTTATGAACAAATTAAAGATGAATTAAAACTAAAAAGCAATCGAAAAATTATTTCATTTATTTTTTATGATGAAGAAGAAAAAAGAAAATTATTCGGTTCTGCCAAAGCTAATGTTTCAAAACCATGGCTCAATCAAATTTATGTAGATTTTAATTCTTATACTCGTGCACTCAAACACGAAATGGTTCATGCCTTAGCTTCTGAATTTGGAGCTACAATTTTTAAGATAAACAAAAATTTCAATCCTTCTATTATTGAAGGAATTGCTATGGCAATCGAAAATAATTTTGATGATTATCCAATTCATTATGCTGCTAAAATTGCTTATGATTCAGGCATAAAAGTTCAGTTAAAAAAATTATTCAGTGGTATTAATTTTTTTTCTAATTATTCAACAATATCGTATGTGTATGCAGGTTCATTTGTTAGATATCTGATTGATAATTATGGAATTGAAAATGTTAAACAGTTCTATAAAAATTCTGATTTCAATGCATCATTCAAAAAAAATGTTGATGATTTAGAAAATGAATATTTCAGATTTCTAAGTAAATTAAATATTAAGAAGAATCTAAGTAAAGCACAGTTATATTTTGGAGATAAACCTATATTCAAAAAAATTTGTCCAAGAACAGCAGCAGAAGAAACAAAGCGAGCAATGAATTATTATAAGAAGGGAAATTTCAATCAATCAGAAAAACTTTTTTCAAAAATTTATAACTATGCAGGAACTTATGAATCATTATCAGGTTTGGTTAATTCTCTAGTGAAGCAAAATAAAAATATAGAAGCAGAAGAACTTCTTGCAAAAGAGATAAATAAATTTAAGGGTAGTTCTTACTTTTATAATTTAGAATTAACATTATCTGATATTTATTTGATTAATAATAAAGTTGAATCAGCAGAAAAATTATTAGATAGTCTGATTACTCAGAATCCCCATATAGAATATGTTAATCATGCATTGATAAGAAAAATGATAATAAAGAGTGAGGTTGAAAAATTAAAAATTTTCTTGAAAATGAAATACGATGATAAAATAAATTATCTATTGGACTTAAATCAAAAAGATATTATTTATTTTACTGTACCATATATTTTAGAATTAAGCAAAACGGATTATACTAAACTTAAAAGAGTAGTAAATTTTTTTAAGGATAAGCTTACAGTGAATGATTTCTTTTCTTGTTATGCTGGCTTTAAATTGTCTAATGCTGCATTAGTGATAGGAGATTATAAAACCGCAAAAGAATTTGCTATTAAATCATTAAGCTATAAAGCTGATGAATTTTTTTATGAAACACTTGTTAACAATCTAAAAATTATTAATTGGGTAAATAATTTGGAATAAAAAATTTATTCGGTCTTAATAATTTTATAAAGATGAAATATGGACTTCAAAGAAATAATAAATAAATATGATTTTATAAAAACAGCTTCCGAAATTGCAAGGAATAGAAAAGAAGAAATTTATCTTGTAGGCGGTTTTGTTCGTGATATAATTCTTAATCGAAAAAGGGATGAACTTGATTTCTTGATAGTTGGTGATGGCCCTGCTTTTGCAAAAGAATTTGCCAATCAATTAGGAATAGAAGATATAGTCATTTACAAAAATTTTGGGACAGCACATTTCAAATACAAAAATATATCGCTTGAATTTGTTGGGGCACGAAAAGAATCTTATAAAAGAAACAGCCGAAATCCTGTTGTTCAGCCAGGCACTCTTGATGATGATATAAGCAGAAGAGATTTTACAATCAATACACTTGCAATATCTTTGAATGAAAATTCATTTGGAGAACTATTAGATAAGTTTAATGGCATTGAAGATATTCATAATAAAATAATTAAAACTCCTTTAGATCCATATAAAACTTTTGACGATGACCCATTGAGAATAATGCGTGCTTTTAGATTTGCTGCACAATTAGAGTTTAATATTGAAGAAAATACTTTGCGTGCTGCAAAAGAAATGAAAGAACGTCTTAAAATAGTTGCTCAGGAAAGAATAACAGATGAGTTTTTGAAAATTTTATCTGCTCCACAACCTTCAATTGGATTAAAATTGTTGTATGAAAATGAAATTATGAAAGTAATTTTTCCAGAAATACATAATTTAGGTGGTGTAGAACAAAGACAGGATTATCATCATAAAGATGTTTTTTATCATACCTGTATTGTTGTAGATAATGTTGCAGCAGTAAGTGATAATTTATGGCTAAGATTTGCTGCATTAGTTCACGATATTGCTAAACCATTAACTAAAAAGTTTGTTGAAGGTATCGGTTGGACATTTCATGGACATGAAGAAATTGGTGCACGAATGATGAAAGGAATTTTTACTAAAATGAAATTACCTTTTAATAAACTTCCTTATGTTGAAAAATTAGTTCGTTTACATTTAAGACCTATTGCACTTGTTGATGAAAATGTAACAGATTCAGCAATAAGAAGACTTGCTGCAGCTGCGGGGGAAGATCTAGATGATTTAATAACTTTGTGTCGTGCAGATGTAACCAGCAAAAATATTGTCAAAGTTAATCAGTATCTTGAAAACTATAATATTGTTATGCAAAAAGTTAGAGAAGTTCAGGAAAAAGATAGATTAAGAGCTTTTCAGTCTCCAGTGCGTGGTGATGAAATAATGAGAGTTTG
>JARYLX010000341.1 GCA_029907415.1 Melioribacter sp. | reverse complement strand
TGAAGGAAAAATAACAATTGTAGGACTGGATGTAGGACTTCCTTTGTTAAGAACAAACTTACTTGATTTCGATGTTTACTTTGACCATTCAAAAATTATAAAATTTGGAAGTGGTTCAGCTCTGGGTTTAATTGCTGATTTTAAAGGATTGAGTTTAATTTCATTGAAAGCAAAATTAGAAAGAAGATTCAATGGTAAAATGTATTTACCTTCATACTTCAATTCTCTATATGAAATTGAAAGATTTAGAATTGATAAATCAACTGGAATTGTAATTAGTAAAATTCAAAAACTAAAATCTGCAAATGAAGGTAACGGTTACTTTGGAGAACTGCTTCTTAATTTTTTGGGAGCTTATAATATTCTTGGCAGTTTTCAAAAACTGGATAAAATGCCGGAAAGCGGAATACTTCATCTTTGGACAATCATAGATTTAGAAAATTTGCCATATCTATTTCGTGCAGGTTATGATAAAATGCAGATAAAAAATTTTGCTGATATTTTTAAAATGGATAATCGTTCTTATCTCTTTGCAGAATTTGGTTATAAAATTCAAAAATACTTTCTGTTATCTGTAGTTTATTCATGGACTTACACACCGTTGAGAGATAAAACTGATAACATAATTGGATATAAACCACAAAAGAAAATAGAACCAAGATTATCGTTCATTTATCCAGTTGGGATTTAGAATTGGTTTATTATTGAATATTTTCTTCAATGAACTTTTTAAATTCCTCTACAGAATAAAAAATAAAATCGGCTTCTGCATTTGAGTATTTACTTCTTGAAAATTCATCCCATAGCACAAGAGCACATTTTATTCCAGCATTTCTCGATGCAATAACATCCGTATTGGTATCGCCAACCATCAAAACATTTTCTGGTTTAAGATTAAATACGTTCAAAAATTTTATTATTCCTTCGGGGGCAGGTTTGTGTTCTTTAACATCATCTCCCGTAACAATTAAATCAAAATAATCATGAAGTTTAATTGCTTTTAATGTTATTATCGAAGTATCTCTTCCTTTTCCGGTAAAAATTCCAAGTGGAATTTTTTTGCTTTTTATTAACTTTATTATTTCTTCTAATCCAGGAAAAATATCTGCCATTTCTTCATGCTGGGATTCATAAAAATCGTAATAATCTTTTCTGGCTTTTTCATAATTATCTTTCATCCATTCTTTTAAAATTACATCTTCAGTCGGTCCAAACAACGCAATAATTTCTTCAGTAGTTAATCTTTTGTTGTGATATTTTTTTATTACATGATTAAAACTTTCAAATATCAAATCGTGTGTGGATGCTAGTGTTCCATCAATATCGAATATTATTCCTTCAAAGTTTTTCAATTTTTACCTCGTTTTAAATATTACAATTGTTCCATCAATATTTGATGTCAAATATTTATTTGAAGATATTTTTTCTACTGGATGAATTGGCGCAGTGCCTAAATATAAATTTTTTACTGAATTGAATTTTGAATCGAAATAATTAATAAATCCATTTCCGCTCCAGAATATTTTATTATCAATTTCAACAGGAGTAGAGAAAGAATTCAAAAAGTTTATATCAGTTTTAATTTTTCTTTCGATTTTTCCTTTATCAGCAGAAATTATCATAAATTCATTGTTTTGTGATTCTGCAAAAATCATTTTTTTGTTTTCAGATAAACCAAAGTTCTGAAAAAACTGATTGTTAATTTTCCAGTCAAGCTTACCCAACAATAAATTAACAGCATAAAGTATACCTTCCTGAGAAATAACAAAAACTTTTTTCCCATCACTTAATAATTGAGAATAAGAAAGGTCTGTATTTGCTTTTTCTTTCCATCTCCATATTGTAATTCCATTTCGAGCATCGATGCAATAAAGAAAGCCATCTCGACTTGTATAAAAAATTTTATTATCTACATACAATAAATTAGAGCTTATCATTTCTTTGCAGTAGTTATTTGACCAATATTCTTGGAGAGTTTCTAAATCGTAACAATAAACTTTTCCACTTGAAGTGCCAAAAACTACTGCTGTGGTTGATTGTGAAAGTTTTGGAATCATTAATTCTTTATCGCCGTTGTAATTAATAGCAAGTAAATCTGTAGTTATGTAGTCTTCGAAACCAATCGATTGAAATTGTTCGCCGGAAATTGCACTTAATGAAATTAAATCTCCCTGAAAAGTTGCAGTTGCAATCATCATATCTGCAATTATTGGTTTTCCAATAATATTTCCATTTGCATCAAATTCCCATTTTACTTTGCCAGTAGTATCAATACAGCTGATTAAACCAGAATAATCAAAAGTATAAATTTTATTGTTCCAGTAACTGCACGATTTTAACATTGTTGAGTTTAAATTAATGCTAAGCAAAATATCAGAATTAATTGCTTGTAGTTTATCGATATCAATTTTTTCTTTTGGGATATCGATTGTTTTATCAAAAGCAGTAATGATTTTTTTTGTATTATCAAAAATTTTTACCGAGTCATCTGAAATTTCTATAAGGACAAAATCAAAAATTTTTTTATTTGTGTGTTGTGATGATTGGACATCGAGTATAGAATAACCATGTAAATTTCTTAATTCTGTCTTTGTGGCATTCCCATTTATCATCAACTTTAAATTCTTTCCCGATAAATTGGTAAGCAAAGTTTTCCAGTTGTCTACTTTAACATCAAATTGAACGGGGGAGAAAAAATAAATTTCATCACTTAATTTTAGTGTATCTAAAGTTTCATTTAACCAGTTGATATTTTCTGTAATGTAATGATAATAATTCGTTAAAGGAATAATGGGACTTAATCCTATAAAGATTTTGTTATTGAATCGTATTGCAAATTTATCATCGTAATTATCCTGAAAATATGTCCAGCCTTTTGCATCCTTAATATCATT
>JARYLX010000340.1 GCA_029907415.1 Melioribacter sp. | reverse complement strand
ATTGTATACCACCAGCTATTCAGAACCTGAGATTTAAAAGAACCAAGCAAAATTAAAAATTCACCAACAAAACCATTTAGGCCGGGCAAACCAATTGATGATAAAGAAACAATCATTAACAAAGTAGAATAGACAGGAACTATTTTAGCAATACCACCGTAGTATTCAATTTCTCTGTGATGTGTTCTTTCATAAAGTACACCAACTAAAAGGAAGAGAGCTCCAGTTGATAATCCATGATTTATCATTTGAATAATTGCCCCTTGTGTTGATTCTACAGTCATTGCAAAAATTCCAAGAACAACAAAACCGAGATGCGAGACTGAAGAATAAGCAACCAGTTTTTTCATATCAGGTTGAACCATTGAAACAAGAGCACCATAAATAATTCCAATTACTGCAAGAATGGAAATAAAAGAAGCAAAATGCACAGCTGCTTGTGGAAATAATGGTAAACAAAATCGAACCAATCCATATGTTCCCATTTTAAGCAAAACTCCTGCTAAAATTACTGAACCAGCAGTTGGAGCTTCGACATGTGCATCAGGCAGCCATGTATGTAGTGGAAAAATTGGAACTTTTATTGCAAAACTTAAGAAGAAAGCAAGAAACATCCAGTTCTGTATTTTTCGAGAAATAGTAGGACCAACTTTATATAAATCTATTAGATTTGTTGTAAACATCCCTGTTTGACTTGAAGCATAAACAGCAAGCCATATAATTGCAATTAGCATCAACAAACTTCCAAGCATTGTGTAAAGAAAAAATTTTATAGATGCATAAATTCTTCTTTCACCACCCCATATTCCAATTATAAAATACATCGGGATTAGCATTGCTTCCCAGAAAATGTAAAATAGAAAAATATCAAGCGACATAAATACACCAAGCATACCGGCTTCGAGCAAAAGCATAGAGAATGTAAACATTTTTACATTTTTATCTATTGCTTTCCATGTGGAAAGAAGTGTTAAAGGGGTTAAAAATGTAGTAAGTAAAATCAATATCAATGATATTCCATCAATACCTACATGATAGCTAATATTCAAACTTTTTATCCACAACACTTTATGAATTAGCTGAAATTGCGGTTCGGCGGGATTAAATTGATTATATGCAATTAATGAAATAATAAATGCAATTATAGAAACAATAAATCCAAACCATCGAATAATTTTTTTCTGTTCTTCATCAAAAAAAAGAACAAACAAACTTCCTACTATAGGAATTATGAGTAAAGATGTTAAAATTAGATTTTCCTGCATATTTTCCATCAATACTTGGGTTTAGTTTTTATAAAGTAAATATAATCCATAAAAGAACTGCTGCAATTCCGGCAACAATTACCAGCGCATAAAGCTGCGCTATTCCAGTTTGTATTTTTCTTATAGATTCAGAAATTATTGCTATTATTTTAGCAATTCCATTTACAATTCCATCAATTATAAATGAATCAGTAAATTTCCATAAAACTTTCTCTGAACCAGTTACTATTGGTTTGACTATTACAGCATCATAAATTTCATCGACATAATATTTATTGAACAAAAGATTATAAAATTTTCGGAATCTATTAGAAATATTTTCTGCAATATTTTTATTTTTTGTGTACACATAAAGAGCAAAGTAGATTGCACTTAAAGCAAGTATTACAGAAATTGTCATCAATAAAATTTCTTGAGTATGAGTATGAAAACCATAATGATTTATTTTTTGTTCTGCAGGTTCATAAACAGGTGCAAGCCAATTTTCGAATAAATTTCCATTTTCTCCGGAAAATATTTCTGGAATTCCTACATATCCTCCGATAACAGATAAAACAGCAAGAATAATTAAAGGAATTGTCATCACTGGTGGTGATTCATGAGGATGAAATTTATGATGGTCAAATCTTTCATTACCTAAAAATGTAAGAGAGAAAAGTCTAAAAACATAAAATGCTGTTAACATTGCTGTTAATGCTCCAATCAACCAGAAGATAAATCCACCATTTGCATAAGCATACCATAAAATTTCATCTTTGCTAAAAAATCCTGATAATCCTGGGAATCCGGAGATTGCAAGTGCAGCAATTAAAAAAGTTGCATAAGTCTTAGGCATATATTTTTTTAATCCGCCGTAGTTTTGAATATTCTGTTCATTATGCATACCATGAATTACAGAACCAGCTCCAAGAAAAAGCAAAGCTTTGAAGAATGCATGAGTCATGACATGAAAAATAGATGCGCTAAAAGCACCAACACCTGCAGCTAAAAACATGTATCCAAGTTGACTTATTGTTGAATATGCAAGAACTTTTTTAATATCATTTTGCACTAAACCAATTGAAGCAGCAAATAAAGCGGTTAATAATCCAATTACAGCAATTAGCATCATAATTGCAGGAGCAGATGCAAATAATATCGAAGCTCTTGAAACCATGTAAACACCGGCAGTAACCATTGTAGCTGCATGAATCAAAGCCGAAACTGGAGTAGGTCCTGCCATAGCATCGGGTAACCAAACATATAATGGGATTTGAGCGGATTTACCAGTAGCACCAATAAAAAGGAAGAGAGCAATTAAACTAAAAGTAGTTTCATTTATTGATAATGATTGTGCTTTTGAAAATACTTCGTTGAAGTTCAGAGAATCGAATGTAAGATAAATCAAGAAGATGCCGAGTAAAAAGCCAAAGTCGCCAATTCTATTTACAATAAAAGCTTTCTTAGCTGCATCAGCTGTTGTACTTTTTTCAAATTTTTTGTCATACCAAAATCCTATTAATAAATAAGAACAAAGTCCAACTCCTTCCCAACCGAGAAATAGAACGACAAAATTATCTCCTAAAACTAAGTTCATCATTGAAAAGATGAAAAGATTAAGATATGCAAAAAATCTCCAGAATCCTCTATCGCCATG